>PWSL01000502.1 GCA_003563255.1 Desulfonatronospira sp.
ATCCGCATATAACCCGGCTTCGTATTCATACTCCGACGGATCGGCCAGAAGATCTTCAGTCCAGGCCAGTTCATTGTATGCAGGCCACATGGAAGACATAAACAGTTCCTTTACCAGGTTATATAGCCAACAGGCCCCACCCTGGCAATGTGCATTATGTGCTCAGGGGAGGTGTGAGGGCAAAACCCTGACCGTAGTTGAGGCAATAAAGCCACGCCAAAAAAGAGCTGAAGGAGGGTTATTATCTGATACTGTCTGGCAAATCTTTTATTTGACGAATCGATCCAGCAATATATCTTCAACATTCCGTCTTGAATCTATAACGGATAAAACAAAAACATTTGTGTCCGATATTCTGTAAATAATCCGCCAGGAAGGAACAATTATCTCTCGATAGATGTGTATACCCTGATCTTTCAGTTCTGGTACGATTCTGCCCCGATCAGGCAAGGTGTAGAGACTTGTTGCTTTCTCTCTGAGTTTTTTCAGTACTCGCAGCGCATTTTCCGGGCTGTCAACTGCTATATGATCAATTATTTGTTTCAAATCGCTTTGCGCAACAGCAGCCCATTTAATATGGTATGCTTGGCTCATTTGCAGCTTTCTTTCAGTGCACCCTCGATTTCATCGAACATTTCTTCTTGTGACTTTGTCCGTCCCTCCCTGATATCGGCTTCACCTGCTGAAATCAGCTTTAACAGACCGAGGGCATTACGCATATTTTCGTAACTCTGAGGATCTTGAAGCACAGCTCGGGGTTCACCATTCTGGGTTATTATAACAGGCCGATGCGTTTCATTAATTTGCCTGAGTAAATCGGCCGCACGTGATTTTAAATAAGTAACCGGTTTAATATCGTTTGTAATATTCATATTATTTTCCTCCAGTCTGAATAAAATACCATATTCGGACCGAAAGTCAAGTTTTAATGCAACTGCTCAGCAGGTCTCCTGCCAGGCTAACCCCCCACCCTGCTCTGATACTTCTTGAAGTTCTCGGCCTGCTCAAAGATCTCCTTGTAAACTTCATCCCTGTCCACCGGGGGATAGCCGTGATCGGCCAGAAGGATGATCAGATCAGCCTTGAGTTCGGCCTTGATATCGTCGCGACGGTCCCAGTCCGTGTATCTGGCTTTGTCGTCCACAACTTCCTTGACTGCTTTGGATAGAGGGATGAGCTTATCTTCAGGATAGATGAAATCGTATTTCAGGGCCAGGGACTTGAGGATATCGTAAAAGGCCTTTTCCTCAAAATCTATACCCAGGTCGGCAAAGGACTCCTTCTCCTTTTTCAGGGCCTGGTACAGGTCCATGATTTCATCGGTAAAGTCGTCCAGGACACTGCTGACCAGGATATCCTGCTCCCGGCGTTCATTGTACCTGTCCACCAGGGCCTTGAACATTCTGGAGAAATCAGCACCTTTGGCCTTGTTCACTTTTTTGAAATTTTCAATGGCCTTTTTAAGCAGCTGCTGGAGCAGTTTTATCCTGGTGTTGGGCAGTTTTATCTTTTCAATTTTTTTCAGGAAATCATCATCAAACAGGTCGATTTCCCTGCCTCCATCCTGGCTTAGCTTGAAGATTTCCTCCACGCCTTCACTTTGCAGCGCGTCCTTGATCATTTCCCGGACCCGGGCATTCATCTGGGCCGTGTCCGGAGCATCTCCCCTGGTCAGCTTGAACACGATGGAGCGCACAGCCAGATAAAAATGAACCTGGTCGCGTTCCTGCCGGGAAAATTCATCGGTTCCGCTGCATACGTCATAGGCGGCCTTGAGCCGCTGCACCAGGCCCATGAACCTCTTTTCCATGGCCTCGGTGAGCTGGACAAACTCCGCGGCCATGTTCAGGCAGTGCAGCTGTTCCAGGGGGTTGCCGGAAAAATAGGGTGTCTGGTCAAAGGAGTGAAACATCCTGGCCAGCAGATCAAGATGATCCCTGACCACCACAATGGACTGCTCGATTTCTTCAATGTTGGCCCTGTCGGTTTTGGAGTACTGGGCCAGGGCCAGGTTCATCTGTTTTTTGATGCCGATGTAGTCCACCACCAGACCCTTTTGCTTGTCACCGTATCTGCGGTTGACCCTGGAAATGGTCTGAATCAGGGTGTGGCGCTGGACCGGCTTGTCAATATACATGGTATCCAGGGATGGGACATCAAAACCGGTCAGCCACATATCCACCAGAATGGCGATTTTGAAGTTGGACTTTTCATTCTTGAACTGCCGGTCCAGTTCTTTTTTATATTCCTTATTGCCAAGCAGGTCATACAGGTCTTGGGGATCATCCTTGCCCCTGGTCATGACCATTTTGATCCGCTCCACGGGCTTGATCTCTTTTTGCTCTGCCCGGCTAAGTCTTGCTCCTTCCTCGCAGGCCAGAACCCTGTTCCACTCAGGACGAAGGGCGATGATTTCCTTATACAGCTCATAGGCAATGGGCCTGCTGCTGCAGATGAACATGGCCTTGCCCTTTATGCTTGAACCCTCATTAATCCGTTTTTCATAATGCTCGACAAAATCCCGGGCCACCGCCCGGAGCCTGTCCGGATCGCCCAGGATGAGCTGCATGCTGGCGCTGGCCTTTTTGCTTTGTTCAATGGCGTATTCGCTGGCCCCGTCCTCAGCGCACTGGTTGTAATAATCCTCAATCTCCTGAAGCCTGGCATTGTCCAGTAAAACCTTGGCTGCCCGGCCTTCATAGACAATGGGCACGGTGATTCCGTCCTGTACGGATTCGGTCATGGTGTAGGCATCCACAACATCTCCGAAAACATCAATGGTGGCGTCAATGGGAGTGCCGGTAAAACCTACATAAGTGGCGTTTGGCAGGGAATCATGGAGATACTTGGCAAACCCGAAGCTTTTGCGTACCCCCTTGTCCGTTATCCTGATTTTTTGCTCCAGGTTGACCTGGCTGCGGTGGGCTTCATCAGAGATGCAGATCACATTATCACGGCTGGTCAAAAGGCTGGTGTCTTCTGTAAACTTGTGGATGGTGGTCAGAAAAACCCCGCCGCTCTCAATCCCTCTGAGCCTGCTGCGCAGATCTTCCCGGCTTTCCACACTCACAACCGCATCGTCGCCCACAAAGCCTTTGGCACTGGTGAAAAGCCTGGACAGCTGATCATCCAGGTCGTTGCGGTCGGTAATGAGCACAATGGTCGGGCTGGCAAAATCCAGGCTTTTCATGAGGAGCCTGGTCAGAAAAAGCATGGTCAGACTCTTGCCGCAGCCGGTAGCCCCGAAATATGTGCCGCCCTTGCCGTCGCCTCCGGGCCGCCGGTGCTTCAGGATATTGTTATAAAGCTTTATGGTTGCGTAGTACTGGGGATAGCGGCAGACGATCTTTTCTTCCCTGCGCGAACTGTCCGGGAAGAATATGAAGTTGCGGATCACGTCGCGCAGCCGCTGCTGGTTGAACAGGCCTTTGATCATGGTCAGCAGGGAATCTATGCCGTCTTTTTCCAGCGCATCGTCCGCACTGATCTTGCGCCAGGCATAAAAGTATTCATAAGGGGCGAACATGGACCCCATTTTGCTGTTCACCCCGTCGCTTATCACGCAGAAGGCATTGTACTTGAGCAGTTCCGGGATGTCGCGCATGTAGCGGACAGTCAGCTGTATGTAGGCGTCATGAATTGTAGCCTCTTCCCGGATGGCGCTTTTGAATTCAAAGACAACCAGGGGCAGGCCGTTAATGTACAGGATCAGATCAGGGATGCGCTTTTCAAAGCCAGTGATTTCCAGCTGGCTGACTATCTTGAAGATATTGCCTTTTTCACCGTAAGCGCCAGGTTCGTCCCTGCCGATGACGGGCAGATCACCTGGCCGGGGAGTACGGAACCGGGTCAGGTCACGGTAATCACTGAGCTGGATGAACAGGTCTTTTCTGGTGCGGTCCTCCCGCTTGAGCAGGAACCCGTCCGAGACCATCTTCATAATGGCCTTGTTGGTGGAATAAAGATCAGATGCAGGCAGGGATTCCAGCCTGCGGATGATGGTTTCGATCTCGGAATCAGTAATGCCCTCGTGACCGTATTGCCGCTTCAAAAAGGTGCGCAGATCATCCTTGATCAGCACCTCCCCGGGCTCCCGGGTCAGGGATTCACCCAAGACATGCGGATAATCTTCCCGGCCAAGAAGCTCAATTATGGCCTGCTCAAGCTGGGCTTCGGTGAAGTTCATTTTTTACTACAGAAACCTGGTTATAAAATGTGAAAAGCAGACTGCCTGGATTCAGGCTCCCGGTTCCGTCACCCTGGTCCCGGATAATGGAACTGATTTGCTTTTACCGTCACCGTCACCCCGGTCCCAGATCCGTCATCCCGGACTCGATCCGGGACCGGGATGACGTACCCGGGGTCCAGGATTAATCCCGCTGTTCTGGATATAGTGCTGTCTTGCTGGCACCCGGTCTGGTTTACTGGATTCCGGCTTACGCCGGAATGACGGACAATAGAACTGACTTACTGTTACCGTCACCCCGGTCCCGGATAATGGAAATGACTTACTTTTACCGTCACCCCGGACGCGATCCGGGGTCCAGGATGACGGTTAAACCAGGCTGCTACCCCTCTCCGTCATTCCGGCGTAAGCCGGAATCCAGTGAAATGAGCTCATGGTATAAGTCCGTCCAGTTTGGGTTCATGCTCTCAATCAAGTCTAATTTCCATTTGCGTTTCCATTCTTTTATACGCTTTTCCCGTTCAATAGCTGATTGCATATTATCATGCAATTCATACCAGACAAGCTGATGAACGTTGTAGCGTTTGGTAAATCCTTCCACCAGGTTGTTTTTGTGCTGCCAGACCCTTTTAATGAGGTCCGATGTGACACCTGCATAGAGCGTCCCATTCCTTTTACTGGCCAGAATGTATACTGCTGGTTGCTTACTCATTGCTGTCTTACTGGCACCCGGTCCAATTTACTGGATTCCGGCTCCCGGTTCAAGCCCGGGACAAGCTTGCGCCGGAATGACGGACAATGGAACTGACTTACTTTTGCCGTCACCCCGGACCCGATCCGGGGTCCAGAATTTCTCCTGCTGTTCTGGATATAGTGCTGTCTTGCTGGCACCTGGTCTTCTTTTCTGGATTCCGGCTCCCGGTTCAAGCCCGGGACAAGCTTACGCCGGAATGACGGATAATGGAACTGACTTACTTTTATCGTCACGTCGGTTCCGATTCCGTCACCCCGGACTTGATCCGGGGTCCAGTGAGTTTTCCCCAAAACATGCGGATACTACTCCCGGCCAAGAAGCTCAATTATGGCCTGCTCAAGCTGGGCTTCGGTGAATCTGCTCATATCGCCTCGGAGATGCTTTGCTCAGAATCATGGCTGTCTGCTTGTTCAGCAAATTTATCGATCAAGGAATCAGGCAGGCGCAGCTGCCCGGAGATAAGTTTGGGTAGGAGTGTATCGCGGAGGTTGGTAAGTTCGACAATATTCTCGGAGAGTGAGAGCAGTTTCAAATAAATTGAATGAGACTGCTCATTAAAATACTTAAGGATCTTATCTTCGGGAACCAAAAAAGGGATGGGCCTGAAATTTTTTTTGCTGATCTCCATGAAGGTACTTCCGTTAGCCCTGTCTGTAATCTGTTCCATATTGAAATACGCCCAGAGATGAAGATACATTGAACCGTACTTCTCACTTGGTATCATGGCGATGATCCCCTGGTTCACTGAAACCGGAATATTGCTTATTGCGAGGTATCCAATAGGCGCTCTTGAGGACATTAAAACAACCCCGGCCTCAAGCTGGCCAGATGCTATTTTATTAACTCCAGCATCGGTTAAATGCCGCTCAGTGTCTGTCAAAATAATAGAGTTGAGTCTGGACATATCTTTTGGAGTACAAAAGGCATGCACCCCGCCAGCCCAGTACGAATCATCCTTTGTACTGGGTGTCCCCCCTCCGGCAGTATTAACTTGATCACCTATTGTACTTACCTCCCACCCCTCCGGTATCCACCCCAGTTCCTCAGTAAAGACAAAACGGCTGGGGAACAGCTCTTGAATCTCCTGCGGGAGTGGTTTACGCTTGTCCCCCAGAGCCTTCCGGGCTTCTGCCTTGGCTTTCAGGGGTTCAGGAATGGGGTTGCCTGCTGCTAAGGCATTGTCGATCACTGGATCAAAATCAACAAACCAGCTTTTGAACATTGCCTGAGCCATTGACTCTAAGGTGGCATTCATCTGTCGGTTGAGTTCGATTTTGTCGTCAAGTGATGAAAGTATTTTAGTGACAAGCTGTTGTTGTAAGATTGAGGGAAAGAAAACCTTCAAGCCAGCCAAATCACTGCCGCGAATTCCAGCTTGGCCAGCGCCTTGTTCAATGATTGTTCCCATCTCAGCCCTACCTTGAGGGCTTTTAAAGAAATAATAAATGTATTCTGGAATAACTTTTGCTTGATCCAGCCGCACACGAATTAGGTGTGATTCAAATGTCACAGGCTCATTGTCACCTAAAAAGATAGAACATTTTCCTGCACCGGACAAAACTAATGACTGGCGTGCAAACAGAAGGTCACTTCTTTGTAATAATGAACTTGCTGCCTCTTTTTTACTCAGCGGTGCACGGTCGCAAGGAATATTTAACATCCTGTCGAACTCAAATATTTCTCCCATATTAATAAACTTATAGCCCCTTCCTCTGATTTTTTTGGGCTTAGTAAGACCATTTCGAGAAGGTTCCAAATAAAGATCGCCAAGCTTGACGATTTTTATTTTACTCCCCATAACCCAGCGCCTCCAGATTCTCCCGAATCATCGCATCCAGCTTTTCCGATTCCTCCATCTGTTGATACAGCTTCCGGGTCAACTTGCTCATTTTCTCCTCAAAAGGGATGCCGTCATCCTCAATTTCTGCCGCTCCTACATAGCGCCCCGGAGTCAGTACATAATCATTGTCCCTGATATCTTGCAGGGTGGCAGCTTTGCAGAATCCAGGCTGATCCTGGTAAGTGCCGCCTTTGGCTTCGCCCCGCCAGGCATGATATGTGCTGGCAATCTCGGCAATATCCTCGCTGGTAAGTTCCCTATGAGTACGGTCGATCATGCTTCCCATGCCTCGGGCATCAATAAACAGGGTCTCTCCCTGGCGATTGCGGCGGTTGCTCTCGCTGTGGCCTTCCACAGCCCTGGCCTTTTTATTCCTGGTCAAAAACCACAGGCAGACTGGAATCTGCGTGGTGTAGAACAGCTGCCCCGGCAAAGCGATCATGCAGTCCACAAGGTCGTTTTCAATAATTTTCCGGCGGATCAGCCCTTCACTGCTGGTATTGGTGGACATGGAGCCATTGGCCAGCACAAACCCGGCCACGCCGTTTTCAGACAGCTTGGAGATAATGTGCAGTATCCAGGCATAATTGGCATTGCCTGGGGGAGGTACTTCGTAGCCGCTCCAGCGCGGATCATCGGTCAGCTCATCTGGATCGCGCCACGCCTTGAGATTAAAAGGAGGATTGGCCATGATAAAATCGGCCTTCAGATCCGGGTGCTGATCCTTGAAAAATGTATCTGCGGGCATTTCGCCCAGATTTCCGGCTATGCCGCGAATGGCCAGGTTCATCTTGGCCAGTTTGTAGGTGGTGCTGGTGTATTCCTGGCCGTAAATGGAAATGTCTTTCTGGTTCCCCTGGTGACTTTCAACGAACTTAACCGACTGGACAAACATTCCCCCTGATCCGCAGCATGGATCATAAATCTTGCCCTTATAAGGCTCGATCATCTCAGCGATCAGGTTGACCACGCACTTGGGCGTATAAAATTCCCCGCCGCCCTTGCCTTCGGTGGCTGCAAACTTGCCCAGGAAATATTCATACACCCGTCCCACCACGTCATTTTCCTGGTCACAGACAGTATCGATATTGTTGATGGAATCAATCAGGGCTGACAGCTTGCTCTGGTCCAGGCCCATACGGGTAAAATAATTATCCGGCAGCGCACCTTTGAGGGATTTATTGTTCTTCTCCACGGAGTGCAGTGCCGAGTCGATCTTGACCGCGATATCATCCTGTTTGGCCTGCTTTTGGATATAGGACCAGCGCGAGTTCTCCGGCAGGTAAAAGACATTCTTCATGGTGTAAAACTCCACCATGTCGATATAGGCTCCTTTCCCCTCCTGGATCAGTTCCTGCTTACGCGCTTCAAATTTGTCACTGACAAACTTGAGAAAGATCAGGCTCAAGACAACATGCTTGTACTCCGAGGACTCCACCGTCCCCCGCAGCTTGTCCGCCGTCTCCCATAAAGTCTGCTCAAAGCTCTTGGTTTTCTTGTTGGTATTTGATTTTTTGGGCATTGTTATATTTTGACAGTTGCAGGTTGGGGTGTAATGGATAAAGCGCTTCGTTCTCACTAAGCGAGGTGCTGCTCAATAAACCGAGACACCCAAGCGTGCATGTCTTTCACGTCCTCTCCTCCGAATGCATCCCATTCACCATGTGCCGCGCTATTTCGTATGTCCGCAAAAGCGGTGATACGTTTCTGAGTAAGCTTTGGGTAGACACCAGCTTTCGCCAATACTGAATTTACCCTATCAAGTTTGGGTTTATCAGGCAGCTCCAATTCGGCTCGTTCTGCGAGTCGGCGAAGTGAATCTTCAAGCACAGATCCGATGACCACAGCGGCAGGTGCGTAGTATCCTGCTGAAATGAGTGTTTCAGACTGATCTAAAAAATCGCTGAATACCTCTGCCTCGATTAATTCTCTGAGGTTGAATAGGTAGCCTTGTTCGTAGTCTTCAAGAGCAGCTTGGAGCACCCCCAATGCGCGTCGTGTAGGGGCATAGGTCAGGCCTTGCCTTATAGGTTGCGACGAGAAGTTCTTGTAATGCTCACTGTCTGCTCCAAAGACTCGCGAAAGAACATTCTGGACACTCGTAAACCACTGATACGCCAGTTGTGAATCAACAAATGCATCAAATCCAATTGTATTACGAGGGGGGTCCCTCCGAGTGGCTAGAACAGCCTCCCCTCGTTCAATCAATTCGCGGAGCCGTATAGTGACCTTCTCATCTACATTCAAATCTTCCTCCAAAGAATTCATGAAGTAATGCAGTCTAACGTGTCTTTCAGGGAGTGCGGTTTTTTGTGCTTCGTTGAAAAAGCCTCGTTATGTGCGGGCTTGTGACTGCGACTCATACTGCTGGACATAGATCTTTGTAAATAAAATCCATAAATCTAGCCGCTGTGCGCCTTTGGTCCTCAATGTCATCGGTTGTCCAGCAATGATGGGAGGGATTCAACCTTTCCCTCCAAGAATGGGCCTGTTGAGCAAGGGCCGCTGAAATGAAGTCCCCCTCCTCAAGGCGGTCAATTTTCTCGCCTAGCATGCATTCGAACGCTCCAACTGCTTGAAGAGGCCGAGAGAACCTGAAAGTTAGTTCCGTCTCCAAGAAGATTCGAAGATCTCCTGCCGCATGGCTATTTTGATGCCCATCAGCAAATGCTGTGATCTGGCGCCGCTTTAGCTCGTGATCGCTGTGAACAAACTCATCTGCATTCTTACAGCACAGAGTAGATGCTCCTCCGGCGTTCTCGATTGCTAGGAGGTTCACTGGATGATTCCTTCCATACACAAGAAGAAATTTGGCGACATCCGTCTCGTAGTGACTCAAAACGACAAGCTGCCGTACCTTCTTATATAGAGATATGATTTCATGATGTACCGCGCTGATTCTACTGTTATCGAACGACGTCACGGGATCATCGAGAACGACAAGCAGGGCTTGTTTTTCAGATGTATCCAGCAGGTTATCGATGTGGGCCCAAAAAACAGCTAACGCTAATGCTCGACGATCCGACTCACTAAATATTTTTGCAAGGTTCTTTTCTGAAATGTGTTCTCCTTTAAAAAGAACCCTCAGGTAGTAGACAGGGGTGTGCCCAGCCGAATCCAACTCCATTTCCAAGCGGAAATCTCTGCTCCCGAACTCATGAAACCACTTATTGAGGGAGGAAAAGTAACTTTGTAGATAAGTACTCTGTTGTGCCTTTAGGTTTGTTTCCAGAGTGGTGATTTCAGCGCGAAGAGCTTGGATTTCTCCATTAAGCGTTGCCAGTCTTGATACGAGCGCATCCTTTTCCAAGCGTTGAAGGTGCAATTTCGTGCTTTTCCCGGAAGTTGCTAAAGCACGTAGTTCCTCTTCGATTTTTTCCGGTTCTGAACTATCTTTGAAACTCTGCTGCTGGAGACCGATTAGTTTCACTAACTCGTTGTAGCGAACAGCCAACAGCTGTAACCGCTCGTTTTCCGGCTCAGCAAAATTGCCGACCAGCTCTGGCTGAGGCTGGTGAGGTGTTTTCAGCTTGAGCCCAACTCGCTCTTCTACCTCCAGAACAAGCTTATTTCGCTCCTTGTCCCATACGTCCAGTGCCTCGGTTAGCTCATTGGACAAGGTCCCCAGGAGATTTCTATCATCCGAATACGACTCATCTTCCAGTAATTCGGGGTAACTGAGACACGCGTTGAGATTCTCTTGAATTTTAAGCTTAGTGGGTGCGATTGAATAACCTTTGATATTACTGAACTCCCCGTCAAGTTCACGCCGAATTGATTCTTCATGTTCCTTAAAGGACTCGTCAAAATATTGCCTATACATTTCCAGCAGCTGTTTCGCGTCCTCTTGAAGCCTTTGCCCACAAAACTGGCACCTTTCACCATTGTTCTGTTGCAGTCCCCGCTGTATCCATGCTTCAGCACCTTCTTTTTCCATAAAGTTGCTGGAAATGTGCGCGGAGACACGTTGACTAGCTTTTTCATGATGAGTTTCTATCGACGTTTTCAAAGATGAATTAATCCTTGCCATGTGGCTTTCTAAACTGAGAGACAGGGCAATTTCCTTGCAGACGGATCTTTGCTTAATTTGGGCTATGCTCCCTTTCTTCTTCTGTAGCGATGCGTATTGTTTCTGTTGAAGCTCTATCGTCGACTCTAGTTGATCTTTCGTGTCAGACACTTGAAGAGATAGGAAGCCCTTTAAGTCTTGAATGTCTGAAAAACCGTCCCGCAGAAGTTGATTGCGCTCTCGCGTCTTCTCACCCTTGAGCTTCTTCTTATCAGCAATGTTTTGGGCACTCTGGACGCCTTGTTTCCCCAAGATGAATGAGCTCAAGTTCTCCTTTGTTGATCTTGTGAATTGGCGTGCCGCAAAGATGTTGTCGTGAAAGAAAGCATCGTCGAAAACAGCTATACTTGGTCTGTCAATGCCACCAAGATCCCAACTGGTTATACCTGCCGAAATCATGACTTCGCTCGTATGCCCATTCGGAATGAACGATAGCTTTGCCACCTGGGGAGCAGAGGACAAAGGGATTGTCTTTCTATGCATGAGGAGTTGGACATCATCTGTGCCCAGACTGCGAAGGATCTCTGATAAAGTTGATTTGCCGTAGGAATTTCTCCCAAATATTAAGGTCAGCTTGGAAAACTCGGCCGCTCCGCATGAAGCGGCCCCAAAGCGTCCAATATTTTCAAGCTTCTGGATTCTCTTGAGCATTTTAAAAACCTAAAAGCACATAAAGTTGCTAATTTTTACTGCATTAAGTCTGAGTTGATCCTGTCGGACAAATATCCCGCATACTGCAATCATGGCAGATCGGAATTCTTGACTTGCACCACTGCCTTCCAATTTCCCAGCATGGCAAATCCATCATGCCCGGGAATTCAGGGTGTAGCGATCTGGCCTTGTAGACTACCTGGTCCACTGTAGAATCTGGCGGACAAAGGCCAAGGCGGGTGAACACCCTGCGAACATGCACATCAGCCGAAATGTCGATAAAGTGATAATCAGCAAGCGGTATCTTGAAATCTCTGGCCAGAATGTTTGCCGCCATGCTGGCGATCTTGGGACCAACTCCCTTGAATTCCAAAAATCTGTAGACAACTTCGGCGCTGGAAGGCTTATCCTTCCAGATTTGAGAGGCATCCCCTCCATACTTTTCACAAATCAATCTGACAGCTGCAAGAAAATAGCCGCTCATGCTTTCGGCAAAGCGGTGCAGGGGAACCGGATTTGACATGTAATCCATGACGTCCGATCTCGAAAGCCGTTTCAATGATTCCATGG
>PWSL01000201.1 GCA_003563255.1 Desulfonatronospira sp.
CAGCGAAATTTCAAAATAATTGTAACAGGTTAGCCATGAAATAAGCTTGGCTAACGCGGGCTGTGCCCGCAACCCAGTTATTTGTTAATTGTTAATAGGGTAAAGTGTTTGAAAGGGGTTTCGTTTGTATTGAATTGAAGCATCTACTTTTTTTCGCGAACCTTCTGGATTTTTTCCTGAATCCTGTCCTTGTACTTTTCAATGTCTTCAGGTTTGACCCCCATTTTTCGGGCATAGCTGAAAACACGTCGTTCAATCGCAGGCATATTGTCCTGGAGTTTTTTTTTGCCGTCCTGAAAAGAAGTCTTGAGGTGATTTATGATTTCTTCCCTGGAGAATTCCCGCATGGCTGCCTCCTTCAGTATTGAATCTCAAATAAGATACTGGTATATATAGCCTGTTTTCAAATAAAGCTCAAGGAGCATATAATGCCGCGTCTGATCAAGTACATGATAGCCTTATTTGTGTTGGTCTGCATTGCCTTTGCGGTTTTTTTTCTCAGCCGTTCCCCTGTTGCTGTGGGATTTGCAGGTCCTCTCACCGGGCCTTACTCTGATCTGGGGGTGCATGGACGAAACGGAGTCAGACTGGCTGTGGAAGAGATTAATGCACGAGGTGGAATAAACGGAAGGCGGCTGGAACTGGAGGTCCGTGACGACAAAGGGACTGTTGATGGGGCAAAGGAGGCTACTGCCGGTCTTATTGAGTCCGGAGTGGTTGCCGTCATCGGTCATATGACAAGCCAGCAGAGCATGAGTGCCCTTCCCGTGGCAACTGAAATGGATACGGTTCTATTAAGTCCCACCACATCCACTCCGGAACTGACCGGGATAAAAGACAATTTTTTCCGGGTACATCCAGGTATAGACAGAAGCGCCAGGGCCCTGGCCCTTTTTGCCAGTGAAGAGCGCAGTAAGAACCAGTTATGCACCATAATAGATATGGACAACGAATATTATACAGGTTCTTATAAAAATCATTTTGTTCAGGAGTTCAAGAGCAGGGGCGGTAAAGTTCTGTATAAAAAAGAGATACGCTCCAGCAGCAGGCCCGACTGGCATTATATAGTGCAGGACTTGCTGAAATGTTCTTCAAAGGGCTTTTTTATGTCTCTTTCCGCCAGGGATACGGCGTCTCTTGTGCAGGCCGTGCAAGCCATAGGCGTCACAGCAGAGCTTTTCAGTTCCGGATGGGCCATGACCGGGGAGCTGCAGAGGGTGGGCGGCAGGACTGTAGAGGGCATGGTGTTTTCCTCCAGCACGTTTCAGGAAGAGCCCAGACCGGCTTTCCAGACTTTCCAGGAGCATTACCGGGGGCGATTTGGTGAAAAACCTTCTTTTGCAGCTGCCTTTGCCTACGATGCCACCCAGGTTCTGGCTCTGGCCCTGAAAAAGACCGGGGGCAGGAAGAGCGGTCTAAAAAAAGCCCTGACAGGGATACAGGACTACCCCGGGTTATACTGGCCCATAAGTATTGATGAATACGGAGATGTGACCAGTCCCCAGTATATTATCCAGATCCAGAACGGAAAATTCCAGACAGTGCAGAAGCTTGAATCTCAGGAACTGCGATGAAGCCCGCACCTGCCCTGACAACTATTATACAAAACCTTTTAGGCAGGCGTCTTTTGCTTGTGGGGCTGCTCATTGTGCTGGTCATTGCTGTCCTGCTGGGATATTTCCGTTATCATGAGATTAGAAGCGAGCAGCGTCTGCAGGCGGCCAGCATTGCAGCTTATGTAGAGTCCCATATCCAGTTTCAGATGCAAACCATGAGTTTTTTGTCCACAGTAATGCATTATCCGGAATTTGAGGCTATTGCTTCCTACTACAAGCGGCATACAGGTCTTTTCCAGCGTTTTCTGGTTTTAGACGAGGCCGGACGCATCAGGCAGGTGATACCCCATATGGAGGCTTTCAGGGATTTTTCCAGGATGCTTCCAGAGTTGGATATGCATGAAACCCCAGGGCGGTTTTATTTTTCAATACCTTACGTAAATCCTGACGAACACTCCATTACAGTAAGCCTGGCCTACACCAGTCATATTGGAAGAATCCTGGCTGCTGAACTGGACCTGTATGCCCTGCAGGATTTTATTCACAGACTGACCGGGCTGAAGGAAGATGATCTTGTATTTGTGCTGGACAGATATGGTAATGTCCTTGCACATCCTGACGCCGGATATGTAGCTACCCAGTCCAATCTGGGGCACCTGGATACTGTGGCCAAGGCTGTGAATGGGCAGACAGGTTTTCTGGGTCTGGGACGAAAACAGGGAGGATTTTACCTTTTCAGTGCTGAGACCATCCCCGGTCCTGAATGGAAGGTTTTTACAGGTTGGTCGGTAAAGTCTCAACTGATCCCGGTGCTGACCCCCATCGCCTTTGCCGGGTTTCTGCTTTTCATCTTTTTGAGCCTTATGGTCTGGAATGTGACCAAGAGGATCAGACAAGACGTTATCAGCCCCCTTTCATCTTTTAGCGGTGAAGTCAGAAATCTGCCCCGGGGAACCTTTGATATTGGGGTAAATAAATATGTGTCCTCGTTTTCAGAGCTTCAGGTTTTGAGCCAAAGCTTTCAGGATATGGCTGAAACCATTGTGCGCAGAGAGGAATCCCTGCGCAAAAGCGAGCAGCGCCTGGCAAGCATCCTGGACAGCCTGGATGCAGCAGTATATGTGACCGATATGCAGTCCCACGAACTGTTGTTTATCAACAGATACATACGCGAGAATAAAGGCGATGTACTGGGCAGAAAGTGCTGGGAAGTTTTCCAGGATAAGCAGGAAGGGCCTTGCAGTTTATGTAATCTCAATGAACTGGTTGATGAGCAGGGTGGATCCATCGGGGTCGTCAGGAGGGAATACCAGGAAACTGGAACTGGCACCTATTACGACTGCAGGTCCATGGCTATTCCATGGAGCGATGGACGCATGGTTCGTATTGAGATTTCCACAGACATAACACAGCGCAAAACCATGGAAGCCCGGCTGAACCAGGCAAATAAAATGGAGGCTGTTGGAACTCTGGCCGGAGGTATAGCACACGATTTTAACAATATCCTGCAGGTTATTACAGGTCATGCCGGTATGCTGTTGAAAAAAAGTACCGGGAATGACCCGGATTACAAGAGGGTGTTGCATATTCAGCAGTCAGCTGATCGAGGCGCCGGGCTGGTGCGGCAGCTTCTGGCTTTCAGCAGGGAAATGGAAATACAGTTTCAGCCGGTGGATCTCAACAGTGAGGCCGTTAATATAACTTCTCTCCTGCGGCAGACCTTTGCCCAAAAACACGATATACAGCTGGATCTTGATGACACAATCATGCCGGTAGCAGCAGACCCGGCCCAGATTGAGCAGGTACTGCTCAATCTTTGCAACAATGCCCTGGATGCCATGCCGGAAGGCGGCAGCCTGGTTATTCGTACCGCCAATATATCCATGGAAGCCCCCCTGGATATTGGTTATACCCAGGTTCTGCCCGGTCAATATGCACTGTTGGAGGTCAGCGATACCGGTACAGGCATTGATGAGGAAATCAGATCAAAGATATTTGATCCCTTTTTTACCACCAAAGAAATAGGCAAGGGCACAGGCCTGGGTTTGTCCTCGGTTTATGGGATTGTGAAAAGGCATAACGGCTATATAGAGTGCAGAAGTCAACCTGGAAAGGGTAGCACATTCAGAATCTACATCCCTGCATCCCATAAGAGCCACAAAGACTTGAGACACGAAGAACAGGAAAAAACGTCCGGAGGCAGCGAGCATATACTCGTGGTGGACGATGAACCCTCTCTCAGGGAGTTGACCAGGGAGGCCCTTGAAGAAGCCGGGTACAGGGTAAGCAGTGTTGACAGCGGTGAAAAAGCACTGGAATTATTTCAGAAACAGGGTAGGGATATTCATTTGATTATCATGGATATTAATATGCCGGGTATGGGAGGCCTCGCCTGTATTGATAAGTTGCTGCAGCTTGATCCAGGGACAAAGATTCTTGTTGTCAGCGGATATTCTCCGGGGGAAGGCCTGAGTAAATACCTGTCTTCAGGACGTGCAGAGTTCATGGCCAAGCCCTACAGGGTGCCGGAACTGCTGTCCAGGATACGCGAGATTATTGATCCCGGTTTTGGCACAGACAGCAGGCTTTGAAAGCATATTCAGGGGGCGGATATAGCCATGGACAGTCTCCAGGGCCTTGTGCCGGTACTGGGCCTGGGGACTGTACAACGCTGAGTACTGACGCTGGCGTCGCCCGCAACCCAGAGAAGAAGATTGTTGAACCACAAAGACACGAAGGTCACTAAGTTAAATAAAGTAAGTAAGGAGGGAATTTTTTGAAAACCGGGCAACGGTTTTCAAAAAGGCTGCCTTTTCATTTGTCACGCGAAACGAGTGACAAATGAAAAAAATATCCTGTCTTCCCTGGCGACCTTTGCGCCTTTGCTTGAGAATATGTTTTTGGGTTGCGGGCATGGCCCGCATTAGTGTAGTTGCCTTTTTCAGTAAAATAATCCCTGGTAGTCCCCCAGGTAAACAGAAGAAGCCCAGTTAAATAAAAAGAGAATTTAATCACGCCAGAGGCGTACCAGGCTAATCTGCACCCAAGGCATCCCATTTTCAACTCAATGCTTCAGCTTCCTGTCTAAGGTTGCCCATTTCATCCAGATACCACCACCAATGGGATGGAAGCACACGGGTCCTTTTTCTCATCTCTGAAAGATCAGCAACCTCTGAAATACGTACTGCCAGAATCACAGCATTCCGGGATAGTTGACGATCCAGATTTTCAAGTCTATCCCTTTCATTTTCATTTAGAAGCGGTTCCCTGGATGCCAATTGACTGCGGACATCCAAAATCTCCAACAATTCAAAACCGCTTACATCAGGATGGAGCATTCCTTCGCTTAAAAAGTCCAGTAATTTTTTTGATTTAAGGTCCATTGCAAGACCTCCTTTATTTGACCAATGAGTACAAATCCTCTTTTATTTAGGTAACCATCTGTATCTTCTGGAGGAAAGGCAGTTTCCATGATTCCATTCGGTCCATATATGATCAGCCATTCTTTTTCCTGGGCAAAACCTCTGATTGCATAATAGTTGCAGGCTTTAAATTCATAAATATATAAAATATTATTATCGTTTTGTGCAATATCGTAAATGATCTTGTCATAATCACTGATGGTAGCAGATATTGAGACATGATTCATGCGCTGACGCTTTTTCAAATGTGCATAGTCCTTTCCTGCCTTCCATTGTATTTTATTACGTATAGAAAACAAAGCTTCTATTAGTGCATTTCGCTCCTCTGTGGAAAGTATATTTTCTATCCTGATCATGTCTATTTTAATCAAGCCAAAAATTTCATGCCTACCAGTCTTCAGCCTGCTTAATAAAGTGTACCTGCTTTACCGGGGAAGACATTCTTATTCGTGCTGATTCGCCTGCCCCGCCTGCCCGGGTATACTGGAAGAGAGTATACGGGGCAGGCCGGGCAAGCCCAGTTTAAGGGGTAAAATATCCATGGCCGCTCTGATAATCATGTATACTTCCTCTTTGTAAAGCATGATTGAGGCTTATCCAGTAAGCTTTATTCTGAAGAGATGAACTTTTGGGTCCACTAATCTTCACTAATCTCATTAAGGCGGGCCATGCCCGCAACCCAAGAAATAAAGAAACCTTAACCGCCCGTTCGCCCATGTTGAATGGCTGCGCCTACACTTCGTGTATTCAACTGGGTAAAAAGACTCACTTAAGACGCCCAGTTAAACACCTGCTGCGCAGGAACGTTTTCAGCGTTGTTTCACGCCCATTAAAAGGCCTTCTGTCACCCATTAAAAGGCCCTCTGTCAAGAGAAAATACTATCCCGATCGGGGTTTCGCTGTAGTGACGATGTCTGCCGTTGAACACCGTTTTTTTTTCAGTACCTTTTTTTCAGGCCTGTTCAGTATATTACGTGCCAATATCATTATAGCGACACTTTATTTGAACTCGAAGGGGACTGGCTCTTTTGCCGCCGAGAGGCCAGCCATGTTAGGGTTTGAGTTCGGCAAAAGTGCCTGTCCCCGGTGGCCGAGGCAAAAATAAACACAAAGTGGCGCTGTAGTGATATATAATTTGACTTTTTTGCTCTTTCAGTCTAGTGATCAGTATATTGCGTATCTTCAACACGCCTTAGCCCCAGCAATGCCCACCTGAGCAGTATCTTCAAGTTGCATTGACCATAATGGTCTGGATGTCCAGGTTTCTGCCTGGTCCAGCAGGTTTTATTGCCTGTAAAAAGATATAACTATGAAGATCCGGCGGTATTATTGGGATTAAATTACAGTTGAATTATTTTTTTAATCTATCAGGAGGAGTAATTGATGCAAAGCCCATTTCCGGACTTACAACTTTTTATCACAGGTCCAATCTATGTACGGCCTGAGGTGCGCCAGGCAGGACTATGGCCGGAATTCGGCCACAGGGACGCTGAGAACCGCAAGCGTTTTGAGCCCATCATTAAAAATCTCAAGACTGTGGCCGGGGCCCCGGACGATTACGAAGTCATAATTTTCAACGGCAGCGGAACCACTGCCATGGAGGCATCCATCAGGTCGCTGGTTGCTGACGGGGAAAAGGTGCTCAATGTTTCAGTAGGAGCCTTCGGGGATCTTTACCACAAGCTGGCGGTGGTAAATAACAAGGATGCTGTCCAGCTCAAATTTGATCCTGGTGAATGCATAGACCCTGCCAGGCTGCAGGTTGCCCTGGATAAAGAAAAGCCTGCTGTGGTGACATTGACCCATAACGAGACTTCTACCGGGGTAACCAATGACATCCAGGAAGCATGCCGGATCATAAAAGCAGCCGGGGCTTTACCCCTGGTGGACGGTATCAGTATTTTCGGGGGTGCCCCCAGCCATATCCAGGAGACCGGGTGTGGCATGTATATAACCTCCACCCAGAAGAGCCTGGGGCTCCCGGCCGGCTTCGGAATTGCATTCGTAAGCCCCGAGGCTGTGTCCAGGGCGGAAAAGGTGACCAATCGAGGTTTTATCTCTGATATCTTGTCTCAGCTTCCCAGGGCCAAAAAATTCCAGACTCTGACCACTCCCAACTGCACCCTGGCCAACCAGATGTATATGCAGATGGACTATATAGTTAACCAGGAGGGAGTGCAGAACCGCTTCGCAAGACATGTCCAGATGCGGGACAGGGTGCACGAATTTATCGCCGGCCTGCAGGGTTACGAGTTTTTTGCCCCCGAGGGTTACCGCTCTCCCACAGTGACTTGCGTGCGGGTACCGGAAGAGCTTACCCCGGCTGGACTCAAGGAGATCAAGGAAACGCTCAGGGAAAAGGGATATCTTTTTGATCCGGGTTATGGAAAGCTCAATGACGCCCTGGCGCAGGCCGGCAAAAGAGCGGTTTTCCGCATAGGCCACCTGGGCGATATGAACATGGACATGCTCAATAAATATCTGCAGACCCTCAAGGACATGTTGAAGGCCTGATGCATTCCGGCGAGGGTTTTTTTACAACGTAAGCAAAGGAGTTGTACAAATATGAAAATACTTGCAAATGACGGACTTGTGGATGATGCTGTAAATTTTCTGCGTAAGGAAGGTTTCAGCGTAGATACCGAGAAACGGGATTATGAAGATTTGATGGGTGACTTGCCGGACTTTGACGCGCTACTGGTGCGCAGCGCCACAAAGGTGACCAGAGAACTTATAGAGGCGGCCACTACCAGGAAAGGCAAGCTGAAGATAATCGGGCGCGGCGGGGTAGGCACGGACAATATTGATCTCCAGGCCGCCAAAAAATGCGGGGTAGTGGTCAAGTTCGCCCCCCATGGAAATATCAACGCCACGGCCGAGCATGTTATCGGGCTCATATTCGCCATTGCCCGCAGGGTGCCTTTTGCGCATCATACCCTGAAATCAGGCATCTGGCACAAGGCCCGCTTCAAAGGAGTGGAGCTGCAGGGCAAAACCCTGGGCCTTATCGGTTGCGGACGAATAGGACAGGCCATTGCCACCAAGGCCAAAGACCTGGACATGAAGGTCATCGGGTTCGATTTTCAGCGCTGGATGGATTCCGAGGTGGATTACATGGATTCTATAAATGAAGTACTGGACAAAGCTGATTTTGTAAGCATCAATACCGGGGGCACCCACACTCTCATCAGAGGGCCGGAACTGGAGCGTATGAAACCCAGCGCATTCCTGATAAACGCCTCCAGGGGGGTCAATGTGGAAGAAGACGCCCTGTATGACGCCCTAAAAAGCGGCAAGATAGCCGGGGCCGCCCTGGACTGCTACGAAAAGGAACCCAAGCGTGAGGGCGAGCCTTTCAACAGTAAGCTGGCCGAGCTGGACAATATAGTATTGAGCGCGCATCTGGGGGCCTCCACAGCCAGTGCCGCCCGCAAGACCGGTATGGAAATTGCCGATGTGGTTTCCAGGTATCTGAAATACGGTGACTTCAGGCAGTCAGTCAACGTGGGTGAGACCGTAATCGACGAAGGCATTGATCTTTATACCATCTTCATTACCCACGAAGACAAGCCTGGAATGTTCGGCAAGTTCGGCACAGCCTTCGGGGATATGGGGGTTAATATTCAGGAAAACAATTCCCGGCGTCTGGATGGACTGGCCCAGACTATATATACTATCCAGGAAAAACCAACTCCAGAGATGCAGGAAAAGCTTCTGGAAATAGAAGGTGTCAGAAGGGTGGTTTATTAAATATGGATGTTGCCGTACCTGTTTAGCGCTTTTTAGGAAGGCAGGGGACAGGCACCCCCGCACTTATTTTTGTCACAGGAAATTTCAGCATATTTGAAAAAATAAGTGCGGGGAGAGCCTGTCCCCGTGCTACATGCAAAGCGCTAAGCAGATACATGTTGCCAAAGTCCAATTTAAGGTAACCATACAGGTTATTTTTTAAATAGAATTACCACTGAAAAAATTATTGCAATACCTAAGGATTGACCAGTTGCACCTATGATTCCACCAAAATAACCACCGATGGCACCACTTACAGTACATAGGATCAAACCTGCAAATGCATGTCTGCGAAGCCGGTTGATGTATCCAAAAAAGTAAGGAATCAAGCCTAATATAAAACCAACAGCAAGTCCGATTAAGGTCCTTAACACAGCAATCATTATCGGTGATTCAAGCATCTACAGCAATCCTTTATTAAAAAATTGAACTGGACATTTATAACACTACATCGACGTAAGCATTCAGGGGGCGTCGGAACCGGCCCGGGGACAGTCCCCGCGACACTTTTCCTGCACAAATACCAAAAGTTCATACGTGAAATTTTGTGAAGCTGCATAATCATTACTGAGCGGGGACAGTCCCCAGGCCTGGTGTAAATTATCGCCTCGGCCCCCGGGGACAGGCACTTTTGCCGACCTCAAACCGTAAAACGGCCGGACTATCCGGCGGCAAAAAAGCCAGTCCCCGGAGGTTAATAATAAGTTTCTCTGTAGTGTTATTACTCGATGTATCTGCAAAAAGTCGGGGAATGAAAAATTCAGAAATCAACAATCTACATAACTCTTTGATTTTACTGACCTCTGATCTCTGACGTCTGTGACTGCAAAAATGACTTTTTGCAGTCACATCTTACTCCATTCGGTAATGTTTGCTCACGGCTTTGGTGATTTTCCAGGTGCAGGACATACCCCTGGGAAATGTAACCAGGTCACCGGCCCGAATGATCACCGGCTCTCCACCATCCGGAGTTACTTCCACTTCTCCCTCGACGATATAGCATGTCTCCTGCTCATCGTAATGCCAGGGAAATTCCGATTCCTTTTCACCCCACATGGGCCAGTTTTTGACTCCCAGGCTTTCCAGTTCTTCCCGGGATGGATTGCGGTTAATTTTTATCTCCTGCATAAGTGCCTCCAAAGAATTGTTAATTTATGCCTGGCATCAAAGTCCATTTTACATGCCATCCCTGCTCTTCTTCCAGGCAAACGATTCCAGCGTTTTGAAACTTGACAATCCTGTTTTCCTGGTCCCCGGCGACCAGTAGTGAAGCCAGGCGCTGCATAAATGGCAAGTGTCCCACAAGCATAAAGCGGTCCAGACTGGATGTTTTATTCTGCCATGCCTGAACATCATCCAGAGGTCCGAGCCCTTCGGCGGACCTTACACCCTGGGATGGATTTAAAGACTCTGCCATTATTGCAGCCGTCTGCTCAGCCCTTTTCTTGCCGCTGTGCAGGATACAAGCGACCTGAACCTGGTAATGACCAGCGGTTTCAGCAATACGGCGTACATCTTTTTCTCCCTCAGGCGAAAGGCTCTGCTCGGGATCTTCGTCCTTGGGCCTGTTTTTACCGTGTTGAACCAGGTAAATCTGCATAAATACCTCCTTAACGATAATAATCCTGAAATATTGCCGTGAAATTTATACGTGACTTTCATCACCTGGGGGTGAAAACAATTTTTTCATGGTATCTGTTCAGCGCTTTGCATGTCCCCTGCTTTCCGTAAGCATTCAGGGGGTACTCAGTTTTAGTCCCTGGCACCAGGCCTGGGGACTGTCCCCGCTAAGTACTATCTGTGCAGGTTCACACAACTTAGCGTTTGTCATATTTTGTTTGTGCAGTAAAGGTGTCGAGGGGACTGTCCCCAGTCACGCCAGAGGCGTGATTCCGGCACCCCCTGAATGGTTACTGCTTTCCATAAAAAGCGCTAAACAGATACTTGCGGGGACCGTCCCCCGGCCGGTATCATAATTTACACAAAGTGCCGCTGTAGTATTATAAAATAAGGTAATCAATGGTAAAGCCGGCTGTCAAGGTGTAAGGATCATGGTTTGCCCCTTTACGCTTCCCTTGACATGGACGAAAGTCTGTGCATTCTTTCAATCAGTTATCACCACAGTATCTGTTCAGCGCTTTGCATGTATCACGGGGTGCCAGTCCATGCTTTCCTAAAAAAGCGCTAAACAGATACCAGGCAGTTAACAATAACAATACAGCGACACTTTGTGTTAATTTTTGTCTCGGCCACCGGGGACAGGCACTTTTGCCGGACTCAAACCGTAAAATGGCTGGTTTCTCGGCGGCAAAAGAGCCAGTCCCCTTCGAGTTCAAATAAAGTGATAAACGGCCACCGGGGACAGGCACTTTTGCCGGACTCAAACCGTAAAATGGCTGGGTTCTCGGCGGCAAAAGAGCCAGTCCCCTTCGAGTTCAAATTATGTGTCGCTGTAGTGATAAACAAGTAACTGAAAACCATTGCAATCTCAAGATAAAACAATGACTTCAAGCCTGAGCAACGAATTTATCCTCGGTCCATTGGGACTGCCGAAGATGTCTCAAGTACTGGAAAAGGGCTATGTACCGGAACATTCGGCTTGGTTTATGCGGGCCATGTCCTGCGGGGAGCCTTTTCTGGTGCGGGATCATCTTTTTCTGGCCGGGGAGGACTGGCTTATGGGCATAGGTTATCCCCTGTCCGGTACATATGACCCGGCTGAGTTTTTCAAGGCCCTCCAGGAAAGCATAAAGCGGATTGCTCCCGTCAGATGCTGGTCGGTGAGCCCCGCTCTTCCTGAAGAACTATGCAGTCACAGGGTGGAGCAAGACTATTACTACATACTTCCGGCAGGAGCCAGGGTGCCTTCTCGGATTCTGCGGCTGACAGAACGGGCCTCAGAAACCCTCAGGGTAGAGCAGGGCAGGGAGTTTCCCACGGCCCACCAGGAGCTGTGGGATGAATTCACCAGCAATAAGATCCTGCCAGCCAGGGTGCGCAACATGTACGAGCGTACAGTGTGCGTGCTGGCAGGGGTACCTGATCTTATTTTGCTGAATGCCTGGGATAAAAACGGCAACCTGGCTGCATGCCTGCTTCTGGATCCGGGCCCGAAAAGGTTTACAAGCTATCTCATAGGTGCTCACTCCCGGCGTACTTATACCCCTTACGCCACAGATCTGCTTTTCAGAGAGATGCTGAGCCTTGCCAGGGAGGGAGGCAAGGAGTTTGTTCACCTTGGTCTTGGGGTAAATCCGGGCATAAAGCGCTTCAAGACCAAGTGGGGCGGAGAGGCCC
>PWSL01000148.1 GCA_003563255.1 Desulfonatronospira sp.
AATGCAACCTTCATCAGGCAAAACCGGTCTTTCACCAAAATACAAGCCCGGAAAGGAACAAAAACAACCGGCATCCGTATGCTGTAAAACAGCAAAAACAAAAAAAATGCTAATATTGTATCTTTCGGGTCTTGAACCCCGTAAAAGCGAATGAGATAAGACAATCGATGCCAAACATATACAAAATTATCACCGCAAGATTATCAAAAATATTTTCCGCGGCTGCCGCAAGGCTGTCCCTCGCGGCCATAATACTCGTGCTGGCATCCTCCCATGCCCTGCATGCACAGAAAAATCTGTGGACCTACGCCAATGTCATTGACCCGGCATGGGACGGCATCTATACGTGGACCGAAGTGTCGGGCGGCATGGACATAGACGATTCCGACCCCTACGTGCCGGTATATCCCGAAGAGGGCGATACGCTGATCATTACCAACAACATTACCGTTTACCTTCCGGAGGATATAGACGTTGCCGACCTTACCATCATCTTTGAGAACGGGGGACTCGATCTGCGCACATATACCTTCACCGGAGAGATCACCGAAATGCGGCAGACCCCCGGCGATTTCGGCACCCTGAAGATAGGGAGCGCCGGTTATTACCCCGATATAGCCGGCGACAATTTCACCGAAGCGGAGGGCGCCACCGTCGAGTATTACAACTTCAGCGGCACGCTGGTCAGCACCCCCTCCACCTACAACAACCTGATGCTCAACAACACCGACGGGGAAAACCACATCTTCACCCTCGGCAATGACCTCACGGTAAACAACGACCTCACCCTGCATAACACGGCAGGGATGGGCAACCTCACCTTCACCGCAGGCAACTCCGCAACACCTCTTAATATAAGCACCCGCAATCTCACCGTGGGAGCCAACACCACCCTGCAGACCGGCAACTTCGATGCCGTACACGATATTACGGTAAGAGGCAACATGACCAGTAACGGCACGGTCACCCTCACCAACCAGGACACACGCTACCGCGAATCAACCAGCGGCGCGGCGGAGCTCACCTTCACCGGGACAACCAACAACTACTTTGACGGCGACGGTCCCCGGCTCAGGCTCTACCGCCTTATCATCGACAAGGGCAACGACCATACCTTCACTCTCGATGCCAATCCCCAAAACATGGAGCTATGGTACCGCACAGACCTTGCCAACGGCGACTCGGGCGACAGCGACAATCCCATAATCAACAAGGCGCTGTGGATCAAAAACGGCACCCTCAGGCTGGGAGACAACATCTCCATCGAAAAGCTGGCCGGCGAGGATCTGCACCCTTCGCTTGAAAATTTTGTCATTCCCCGCAACGGCTGCCTGTGGATCGACGGAGCCGAAGTAAATGTCATGCATGAAGATGACAGTCCGCAAAACACGGCCTTCAAGGTTATCGGCAAGCTCCGCATAACCGGCGGGATACTCAACACCAACAAATCGGCGGGTTTTATCTTCAGCGAACCCGCCGACATAAACATCCACGGGGGTACCACCACCACCTCCCAGTTCCGGCAGTCCGACGACCCCGGCCCCCATGTGATAACCTTCGAGATAACGGCAGGCATCTTCACAGCCGACGGCAGCGGACTGACAAACGATTCTTATGCCCGTTTCTCCCTTCCTCTCGGCACGCAGAACTTCAGGATGAGCGGAGGCACCATCAACCTCTCCAACCCCACAACAACAGGCATACTGGCCTTCGGACTGGATCCTTCGAACCACAATGTCAGCGGAGGGACCATCAACATCAGCCACACCGGGACAAGCAGCATAGCATCCACCGTGCCGCTCTTCAACCTAAACCTGCAGCAGGGCACCCTCTCCATTGAAGATATTGAAGGGATAGGCCTGCAACCCCTGGTGGTTAACAACAACCTCACCCTCGAAAGCGGCACCACGTTGACCGCCAACAACCAGGATGTGTGGATAGCAGGCAACTTCATCATCGAAAGCGGTGCCACCTATAACCACGGAACCAACACCACACGGTTCTTCCGCTCCGGAGCAGCCAACAATAACGGCACCACCATCACCAACAACAGTGGCACCACTCCCCTTACATTCA
This sequence comes from Desulfonatronospira sp., assembly GCA_003563255.1. Lineage (GTDB taxonomy): Bacteria > Desulfobacterota > Desulfovibrionia > Desulfovibrionales > Desulfonatronovibrionaceae > Desulfonatronospira. The sequence goes on from PWSL01000148.1 coordinate 2,077, forward strand.
ACAATGTAAGTATCGAAAAATCCGACAACATCAGCACTTACAACAACGCCAAGACAGTCAGGTTCCCGACAACCGGAACACCTGCAGCGGATATAGAAGGAGCTCTCAGTTTCAACACCCCGTACCAGACCCTCGACCTCGGCAACAGCCGGCTGAAGGTACAGGACGACATAAACGTCAACCGCGACTCACGGATAACAAACGACCCCGCCAACGGCATCCTGCTGCAGCCCGAACCGGCGCAAAACCAGGTCCTGAGCCTGGCCAGGCTGACTTCACTGAACAATTTTGAGCTCGACAACACCGAAAATGCCCGGCTGCTGCGATCTGCCGCCATGGGATCACTCACCCTCACCGAAGGCTCCCTCTACATCGGCAACAGGCGCCTGACCCTAAGTGAGCCGGTAGAGGTGGCCGAAGGCACTGATTTCTCGGAGAACAGGATGGTAAGCACCAACGGCATGTCGGGCGAGCTAAGGTACATATACAGCAACGTGGGAGCCGGAACATACCTCTATCCCGTGGGAGCAGGAGCGGCGCCCCTGCCTGAAGGGGAAGAAGAGCTGGATGAGAGCGAAGATTTCAGCACCGATGTGTTCAGCAACGGATGGACAAGCACCCCCCTGACAACGCCGCCGACCAACTGGGTAGTCGATGCAGGTTCAGCGCTATATGATGAAAATGGCGGCCGGTCGGCCAGGATGGAAAGTCCGGAATATGACCTCAGCGGATATACTACAGTTTACCTTAACTTCAGGGAGCAGCGTACGGGTCCCGGCGGCAATATTGACGAGCTTATAGTGGAGTACGATGCCGGTTCGGGATGGACTGAGCTGGCAAGCTATACCAACGAAACGCCCTCTTTTACCTTCCGAAGCATCACCCTGCCGGCAGGAGCGCTCCAAAGCAATGTAAAATTCGGGTTCAGGGCAATTTCCGCCCACAACAATTCAGAGACCCGGGTTGACGATTTTCAGCTTACCAACCTTGCAGAGGCGGCAGAAAAAAAATACACCCCCTTCACCGCGGTAATAACCGGCGACGGAAACTTTACAGCCCAAGGCAACTACATTGGCGTGATACCGGTCAACAGCATACACCCTCT
>PWSL01000157.1 GCA_003563255.1 Desulfonatronospira sp.
ACAGCTCCTTTAATGACCTGGTTGACCAGTTCTGCAGGGAAAGGGTCTTCTGATCTTTTTCCACAAAATGGAAAAAACCTATGGAACTGTCCACGAATACTTCGGCGTCGTCCAGGACTCTGGTCATAAGCTCATCCAAAGAATGAGTCTGTGCATACTCATACAGTTCCAGCCGCTTAGTGGTAAGCAGGTTCGCCGTATGTTCCCTGGTAACATCACGAAACACCAGCACTACGCCTGTTATGTTGCCCAGTCTGTCTGTAATGGGGGAGCAGGTTTTCTTAATGGTTATCTTGCTGCCGTTTCTGGATATCAGCACTGAATGAGTGTGCTGGTCCTTGAGCTGCCCCTGCTGTAAGATTTCAGATACAGGACATGCTTCCCTGCTGTGGTCATGGTAATCGACAATCCTGCATACCTCATTCAGATAACGTCCTTTATAATCACGATTAGCCCAATGGGTCAGCTTTTCTGCAGCCGGGTTCATATTCACTATTCGGCCAGTCTGGTCGAAGGAAATGACACCTTCGCCTATGGAATACAGGGTGGAGGCAGTTTGCTCCCTGCTCTCCAGCAGCTTCAATTCCGAACCTCTCAGCAGGCGCTGTCCGGTCCATAAACCAAGCAACCCCAGAACACCGATGAGTGCATGAGCAACAACCAGCCCTGTTTTCTGTTCTCCGGATTGAGCAAGGTAAGGTTCCCAGGGTACGGAAACACTTATTCCGCCATGAATATCACCTAATGCATAACCCTGATGTCCATGACAGCCAAGACAGTTTTCCTTAGTTACAAGCGGCTTCATAAACCGTAAATATTGGCGGCCATCCATGGTTTCCACTGAAGAAGTACGATCTGTGCCCTGCTCAAAGGAGAGCAAGGCCCGGGCCTCCCATTGGTCCGGGGCGTTTTCAGGACGCAGGGGGTTGAGGCTGGTGATGTTCCCCAGCATATGGTACTGCTCCAGGGCCAGTTCATGCACCTGGCGGGTCATGTAGGCCGGATTGATCAGGGTAAGTTCCTTGCCGGTCGTTGTGACCACGTCCCGATCAGAAATATGTTCAAGATAGGGGTTGGGCGGGGTGGTTTCAGTGGGCTGGACATATACTCCACCATGCATGGCAGCCCAATGCCGGTAGACAACATCTTTTTCAAAGTAAGCCCTGGCTTCATTCTCAGCCAGGGACATGGTTATATTATTCACCTGGTGCCAGTTCCAGGCCAGGGACGCAACCAGCACAACTACCCAGATTACTGCAGCCGCCAGGATCAGACGGTTTGTGGTTAATGAAGCGGTCAAAGAGTGTTTGGTCATGGTTGCATATCCCTACAATGGACAGTCAAAAGTTTTTTATAATCTTCTGTTTTTATTATCTTTTTAGGCTACTCAAAATATCTTTTCAGTCCAGACCAGGTATCTATACAAATTTAGTAACTATTCATTATAACAGGCAGCCTGCCTGTGGCTAAGGTTTATAGAATTTATCAGCCACCCCCGTGCACCTATCTATCATGTTCCGAGTAAGTAATTCATGCGCAGGGCAATTATCATCCCTGCCAAGATAGGTGCAGGGCAAGCTGCTGCGCTCGACGTAAAGGCAGACTGTAAGACAGACTGTAAGACAGACTGAATATTTTCCTCCTGGCGACTTGCCAGATGGAAAGGATGCTATCGCCTTGCGGCGAGGCAGAGTGTTGCACCGCAGGTGCTGACAGCTTTTCGGCGGACAGGTCGTCCGCAGAAAGATATCCTGTGTCTGTCTTTTCAGTCTGGCTTATTGTCTGTGGCTAATAATTCTTTGCCAGGTAAAAAAGAAACTAATTATCATTAAGGGAAAGGCCAGGCTTTTGTTTTGGTGTATAACTTTCTGGGTAAATTAATCTGTCGCTAAAATCAATCTGAAATGAGAACTTACTTTTGGATGCGGGATAAAAGACGCGGCACTGTCCAGTTACTTAACCCAACAAGTAAAAATTTGTCATTGATCAGCATATCTTATTTATTTGACTTGACGATCATTTTATGCCGTATTAAGAAAAAAGGATGGATATTCAAGCCTCCTCACCAGGCAATACCACGCACAACCCGGCAAACCAACTGTCCAGTCCGGAATTCAGGGACATGGTCCGCGCAGAGCTGTCCGACATCCTGGCCGATTTCATCGCGACCCAGGAAAAGCGGGCCAGCCAGGTCTCACTTATCGAACGTATAGTACGAGTTGAGGAAGCCCAGCGGTCCCATGAGCAGTTAACCAAGGCTCTGCTGGAGCAGATGAACCAGTGTTTTGAAGCAGTGAACCAGCGGTTTGAATCCATGAACCAGCGTTTTGAATCCATAAACCAGCGTTTTGAAGCGGTGGACAAGCGTTTTGAATCCATGAACCAGCGGTTTGAATCCATGAACCAGCGTTTTGAATCCATGGATAAACGCTTCGAGGATATGAACCGTCGTCTGGATCGGTTCATGTTCTGGTCCCTGGGATTGACGGTTACCGCCACTTTTCTGATCATCACCGTTCTACGATAATTACCTTTGGATGGGTGTATTACGCGTTTCTGGGAACGAGGTTGGGGACAGTCCCAGTCATGGTGCAGCATTCTATTCTTAAGATTGGGTTGCGGGCAAAGCCCGCCTTAGTTCACTAACCTGGTTAGGTCCGACCCCGAAAGCTTTTGTGAATATTGCGGAATCTGGATTCAGACCTTACTGGTATGCACTGGGGGTAACACCATGAATACTATCACTACAGCGAAACTTATATATTGACCTCCGGGGACTGGCTCTTTTGCCGCCTGATTTTTTGTTCAATTGCAAGTTTTCAAAGGGCAAAAGTGCCTGTCCCCAATTGAGACAGATTATAAATTTTAGAAGTTTCGCTGTAGGCTATTCAGATAAATGAAAAGTGTCTTTCTCAAATCCCGGCTTTGCAGCTTCTGATTGGCTTGGGATTTGAATTTTTGCCATCAGAGGTGATCGTGGAATGGGCAGACCATCAGTGCAGGTTTAACCTGTCCTTTTATGTTTAAAGCTTAACTAAAATCTAATCAGCGTCCAGGGTTTTCCTGATTATGGCCGCCAGTTCCTTCAGCTGGTAAGGCTTGCTGAGGAAGTCCCTGGCGCCTGCAGAAAGTGCGTCCCTGCCATGGCCATTGGCCGTATAGCCACTGGCAATAACCA
>PWSL01000344.1 GCA_003563255.1 Desulfonatronospira sp.
CTGCACAAATTTTATATGACAAACGCTAAGTTGTGTGAACCTTCATAGGTAGTACCTAGCGGGGACAGTCCCCAGGCCTGGTGCCAGTATTCACCACCGAGGACCCCCCTGAATGGTTACGGTGGGTGACAGTCACTGTCCGGGGGAGCATTTCGCGTCTCTGAAAACCGAAAAAAAGGTACTTGTCATAAGCTTGTTTTGGTTAAAAGCTGTATATCAGGGCTTGGCACGGGGACTGTCCCAATAGGGTTTTCAGAAACGCGTAATGCTCCCCCGGCCGGTTTCGGCATCCCCCTGAATGGTTACGTTACGTTTAGCCCGCTACAGCAAGCAAATTTACCTTATTATATGGTTTTTGTAAAACATTATTTTATACCTTGACGTTCCATAATTAACTTGCAAATTATTTGCTTGTCCGGCCAAAGTAACCATTCAGAGGGTCCATGGTGATGATTACTGGCACCAGGTCTGGGGACTGTCCCCCGCTAAGTACCAGCTGTGCTGCTACACAAACTTCGCGTCAGTAATTTTGGTATTTGAGCTGAAACGGTTGTCTTGCCTGAACCAGCCCCGCCGGTGAGGTAGAAGCAGCCCTCATGTTCCCTGGTGATCAGGGAAAACTGTTCCGGAGAGATAAGCGAGATGATATCTGTAAGCCGGTGATCCCCGGACTCCTCCTTCCTGGTAATGGAGATGTTTTCACCGTCTTCAGGGTTCCAGGAGCCGTTTCTTTTTTCTATGAACTCCCGACCGGTCCTGATGGATAAAAGCTCTCTCTGCCTGATGCCGTAGGAGATCTTTTTCTGGATCACCCCGGTGCGCTCTTTGCCGTTTATATCCTCCTCGTATTCTTCTCCTTCTTCCCATTCGTAGTACAGGCGGGATATCCTGGCATCGCGCCAGTCAATCACCACCTGAGCCTGGGTGCGCATGTCGGCAAGCCCCTGTTTGCCAAACAGGTAATGTCTGCGCCCGATTCCGGGATCGTCGTCTTTTATGACCAGTCCGGCCAGGTAGGGTGCATCCGGGTACTCGAATGCAGGGTTGAATCTGGATGGATCAAGAGGTGCTCTCTGCCTGATCTCTCTGGTCAGACGGTCTTTTTCCAGAGAGGATTGAGACTTGAGCCTTTCTTCCTCCAGCTGTTTGATTTCTTGGGCAAATTCAGATGCTTTTTCCAGGCGGCTCTGGGCATATATGTCTGCTATGCGGCAGACATCCTGCAATCGCTCTTCTTCTGCCTTGATGTAATTATCGTCCATATGTCCATGATAATGATATGAAGATTTTTTGCAATCTGCAGGGTAAACCTGTTATCCCGCCATACCCAGCCCCACCCCGCCTGTTTTTTCTTTAGGTTTTGAGTATTAACGTACCCGCATACCCTGCCCTTTGAAAGAAGGAATCAGTGTGCAGAAATCAGGAGTCAGGTGACAGGGTGCAGGTGACTCTTGACAATAATCACCACATTCGCCTATCAGAGTGAAATAATGAATGATTTAACACCACTGGCCTGTCAGAAAAATTTTAAATTAATCACTTTATGAATATTTTCCAGATGTTGAAAGAGGTATCTGTTTAGCTCTTTGACGGTATATTGGTATTTTGAACATCCCTAAACAGAGCCATTATCCAAAATTTCTCTGTTGTTAATGGTTTAATAAGGTGTTGGGCCGCTACGTCCCTCCCGAGATTTCCAATGGGATCAAGCAGGGCTTTTCCGCGCCGGACGGAAGCTGGTTCATGGGCGAAAGCATCAAATTTGTCGCCGACAGACTGATCAAGCTCGACGCTGCCATTTACGAATGCTTGGACAAAACAGCCGTGTCCGACTTGATCATAGGCCACTTGGAAGGCAGACAGAACCGGCTGGCTTTTGATCCTGTCCCTGCTCATCGTTGAAGAAATCCTGGCTCAAATCATTCCGACCGGTTTGCGCGGATGATGACATCCAGCCTATCAGGAGTTACCCATGAAATACAAAAAAGAACCGGCCTTCATCAATCGCCAGACCGAAATTGCCTACCTTCGCTTATGGACTGAACAGCGGCCTGAGAGCATCCTGTTCTTTTACGGCCCCAAGTCCAGCGGCAAGACCACCCTGATTCAGAAGTTCCTGGAGACGGAACTGACGGACCAGGGCAGTTTTTGCGTCAAGCATTTCAATCTTCGGGAGATTCTCATCGTCAGTTACGAGGATTTTCTGCAGCGTTTTTTCGTGGTTGAGGATCAGGAGGAGAATACCCGCACCCAGACCCGGCACTACGACCTGAAGCTCTTCAAGCTGACCGTCGAGGAGCAGCGCAGGATCAAGGCCAGGCAACTGGACCCGTTCGACGTGATGAAGGCAGAGTTCCGGGAATTGAACGCCAAGGACGTCAAGCCCATCCTGATCATCGACGAGCTTCAGGCCCTGGATTTCATCTACTTCAATTCCCAGCGGGAACTGATCAAGGAGTTGATCAACTTCTTCGTGGCCATGACCAAGGAAAGCCATCTGTGCCATGTGCTTTTGTCCAGCTCGGACGGGTATTTCATTGAAAAGCTGTATAACGACAGCAAACTCAAGAAAACAAGTGAACTCTTTGAAGTGGATTACCTGCCCAAAGTGGACATCGTCTACTGGTTGAACAATCTGGAAAAGGAATCCAACATCAAGGAGTATTCGCTGTCACAAGATCAAATCGAGTATATCTGGGAACACTTTGGCGGGAGCATCTGGGAAATCTCCAATCTTCTGGGTAAATTCTTGACAGTCTGCCAGGACGGGAAGGTTCCTGATGACCAGATGCGGAAATTGATCACGAAATACATGATGCAGGCCAGGAGTTATTTTGAGGAATATGCGGGTTTGAAAAGGCATCTTCAGGCCTTATTCGCGGAGGTTCACAAGAAAAGCGCCAAGGGATTTTTCAAGGAAACAGAACTGGGCTGGCTTGTTGATGGAGGCTTTTTTACTGAAGACAAGTTGAGAGAAGAGTTGAACAGCTTGGTTCAAAAAAATTTCTTTTACTACGACCCTACCCTTGCCGAGTACAAGCTGCAGGGTCGGTGCATGGAGATTGGCCTGGAGATGTATTTGCGCGAGGTTCATGTTGGTAACTGTTTCTGACATCCTGCCCCTCTGGATTAGATTACGCGCACGGCGTAAACTCCCCTCCCTTAGGAAGAAAGTA
>PWSL01000282.1 GCA_003563255.1 Desulfonatronospira sp.
CACCGACTTCAACGAAGTGGTCAGGCTGGACCTCAAATATATCGATCACTGGAGTTTCCTGGTGGACATCAAAATCCTTTTCCAGACCGTCTGGGTGGTTCTACGCCGCAAAGGAGCTATTTGACAGTGCTTTGGTGCGTCTGTGGTCAGTGCATCGGTTGAGGGACATAAAGGCATATAATTATGCCCAAATGCAAACGGGGAAGCTGGTATGTTAGCTAAGTCCGCCAAAGAATTAGATTTACTATGAAACCCTGTCACAAAAAACAAGAATCTTAGACAGGATTAACAGGATTGATTACCTTTTGGCCTGGCTTCCGGCCAGGACAAAAATGTTTTTCTCTTCATCAATCTCTTAATCCTGTTAATCCTGTCAAAAAACTCTTTTCTTCATTGGGTAGCGGGCATGGTCCGCTTTAGACTGATAAACCTTATTCAATCATATCGCCCAAATTCGTAAAGTCGCACCGTCTACTGATGCACCAAAACAGACACACAGACGCACTGAAAAAGGAATCCCAATATGAATCATCAAAAACCACTACTGCCCTTAACCACCCTACTGCTCTTAACCACCCTACTGCTCGCCCTGTCCCTCCTGGGCTGTTCAGACACCGAAGAACGCAAACACGCCTTCTATGAAAAAGGACAGGAGCACTACCAGGCCGGCAGGTACGCCGAAGCCACCCTGGAGCTCAGAAACGCCGTACGCCTGGACCAGGATTTCGCTCCGGCCCACCTGCTGCTGGCCAAGAGCTTTTTCGGCCAGGAGAACTGGCAGAGAGCCTATGCCCATTTTTCAAGGGCCATAGAGCTGGACCCGGATCTGCATGAAGCCAGACTGTTCCTGGGCAGGCTGCTGCTTATGGGTGGTGAGCCCGTTGAGGCCGAAGACATGGCCAGGCAGGTCCTGGCTCATGACCCGGACGATGTCGATGCCAGGCTGGTGCTGGGCATGTCTTTGCTGCGCCAGGGTTTATACAGCCAGGCTGCAACCGCCCTGGAAAAGGCTGTTTCCCTGCAGCCGGACCGCGAAGAAGCCTACATGCTGCTGTCCAGGCTGTTTCAGGTTCAGGATGAGCACCACCGGGCCTTGAGCATCCTGGACCAGGGGCTGGAGCATTTGCCGGCCAGCGGAAACCTTTTAATGGGTAAAGCCGACATCCACCTGGAAATGGAAAATTTTGACCAGGTGTATGGGATCTACGACAAAATGAGGGAACTGGACCCGGATAACCCCCAGATACAGCTTCTCATGGCCCGGCTGCATCATCAACAGGGGAATATCGACCAGGCCGTTGATGAACTGCAACAGATGATCAGCAGCGACCCCGGCCGGGAAAGGCTGTATCTCTACCTGGCCCGGATCCAGTTGGAGGATCAGGACATTCAGTCCGCCGTAAACACCCTGACCAGGGGCATTGAAAACGTCTCTCCTGGCTATGAGATGCGCTTTGCCCTGGCGGATATGTATGTCCGGCAGGACATGCCTGATGAAGCCCAGGATCTTTTGAAGCAGACTGTAGAGTTGGACCCGGAAAGCCCCCAGGCCCTTGAGGCCCGCAAAAACCTGGCCAGGATGTACCTGGATCAGGGAATAATCACCAGGGCCCAGGAACAGCTGGAAGAGGTGCTCGGTCAAAACCCCGGCGATCTTGATGCCCAGTTCCTGCTGGGAGGCATCCAGCTGGAACAGGGCCGGCCCGAAAGGGCCATTGTCAATCTACGCCGGGTAATCCGGGAAGACCCGGACAATCACCAGGCCCACCTGTTCCTGGCCAGGGCCCACTTCATGAATGACGAACATCTTGTGGGGCTGGAGACCCTGCGCCAGGTTCTGAGCCGCAATCCGGGCTTTATTCCGGCCCGCAAGGAAATGGCCAGGCATCATCTGCGCCATGGCGATTATGACAGGGCTGTCCGGGAGTTCACCCGGATCCTGGAGCAGGATGCACAGGACCTGGATGCCAGGCTTATGCTGGGGGAGATCTATGCCATGCAGGGCCAGCAAAACCAGGCAAAAGAGCAGTACCGGAAGCTGTTGGATATGCAGCCCCAGGCAGCGGCCATGGGACATTTAAATCTGGGCAGGCTGGCCGTCTTGGATGGGGATTATGAAACCGCCCATGAGCATTTTGACCAGGCCCTGAACCTGACCCCTGGGGCATACAATGTCGCCGAGGCCAAGATTGCAGCCTATTTTTCCCAGGACACTCCGGAACAGGCCAGGGATTTTGTCCTGTCCCTCATGGATGATTACCCGGACAATGCTTTGCTGCTGGATCTGCTGGGACGGGTACAGCTGAACATGGGGGACACCCGGCAGGCGGAAAAGACTTTCTGGGAGGCCGCCAGGCTCCAGCCGGACTGGCTTGTCCCCTACAACCGCATAGCCGGTATCTATATGCGCACCGGCGAACTGGAAAAAGGCATCGCTTCCTTTGAGCTGGCCTTGCAGGAAAACCCTGACTCCCTGCATACCGCTTTTATCCTGGGCACCCTGTACCATGAATCAGACAGGGCCGGACAGGCTGAAAGCATGTACAAAAAGATCCTGGAGCAGAACCCTGACTTTCTCCCTGCAGCCAACAACCTGGCCTATCTCTACGCCCAGAAGACCCAGGACCCGCAACTGCTGCAAAAGGCCCTGGACCTGGCAACCAGAGCGGCCGCCTCTGAAGAGCCCCAGGCCCTGGATACCCTGGGCTGGGTGCATTATAAAATGGGCAACCACTCCCTGGCCCTGGAAAACCTGCACCAGGCCTGGGAAAAAAGTCCCAACAACCCGGACATCGCCTACAACCTGGCCTATGTCCTCAAAGAAACCAATGAACGGGACAGGGCCAGGGATATCCTGGACCAGCTGCTCCAGGTCCACGACCCCGACACCCTGAACCAGGACCTCCTGGACCTGCACCGGGAACTGGAGCAGTAACCCTCTTCATTAAAAATTGGTTCTTCCGGTTTAAGCGTACCTGCATGTAAAGAAAAGAATATCTCACACCCGGCCTGAAGCAGGCCTTGAGCCGCAGAGCCCGCAGAGAGAAGAGCAGGAGGAAGAGGTATCAGTATTCTTATCCACCGATCCGGTGTATATGGATTACATGCTCCCCGCCCGGGGCGGAGAACCTTTTTCATTGCCCC
>PWSL01000151.1 GCA_003563255.1 Desulfonatronospira sp.
CTTATTCCCGCAAGGAAAAAACATGCTTCTTCAATCTCTTTTATCTGTGTCAATCTGTGTGATCTGTGGGCCAAAAACTCTTTTCTTATCTGGGTTGCGGGCAAAGTCCGCGTTAGTTTCGTTGTAGGGGTAAAAGTGTAGCTGAAGTTAACAACCGATAATCAACCGCAGGAGGTGGCTTTATGGCCAAGAGTAAACGTAAGGGGACCTATACCCACAATTATGATCCAGACCGTTTGCGGCAGTTGATCAAGGAACAAAGAGGCGCCAAGGAAATCATGAAGGATTTGCAGATTTCCAGATACAGTCTTTATGAGCAATTACTAATGCTTCAGGATGAGGATAATGAACTCTATGATATTCCGGGCCTTTTGGATCCTCCTTCTCTGGAAGAAAAAAGGTGGTGGAAGTACAAAAAGGATGGTGTGATTTTTTCGGAAAAGATGCTGCAATATACAGGATTTAAGCCCGGGGATGCCTTTGAGATGGTGGTTGAAGAAGACCGGGTTATTCTGAAAAAGATTTAGCGTGCAGTTTGAAGTCTTATTTGCCTTAATTCACAAACATCTACATATCCGGACTAAAGTGCCGGATTACTGCTAACTTCAAATCAGGAGGTGCACATGGAAGAAATTCAGATGCCTCGTCAGATGCGCAAGTCCACCTGGAAAAAACGGACAGGCAGATTTAGATACGACATTCATCCCTAGGTATTTTTTATCTCTACCGCAATAATTCTGCTGGGAGTGATTCTTACCCTTGCTGCCGGAGAGGCGGCTTTAGAAGTTTTCAGTGCCATACAAGGCTGGATTACGACCAACTTCGGCTGGTTTTATATCCTGGTCATGAACCTGGTTCTGGTGTTCTGTATTGCTCTTATCTTTACCAAGTATGCAGGGATGCGCCTGGGAGGAGAAGACGCTGAACCGGAATTTTCCATTATCGGCTGGTTCGCCATGCTCTTTTCCGCCGGCATGGGCATAGGTCTTTTGTTTTTCGGCGTGGCTGAGCCCATGTATCACTACCTGGACAATCCCCTGGGCGAATCAGAATCCATAGAAGCAGCCAGAATGTCCATGGAACTCACTTTTCTGCACTGGGGATTTCATCCCTGGGCCATTTATGCCGTTGTGGGTCTGGGCATTGGCTTTTTCGGCTTTTCCGAAAAACTGCCTTTGTCCATACGCAATATTTTTTATCCGGTACTGGGAAGGCGTATATACGGCCCCATAGGCAACTTTATTGATATTCTGGCCACTATCGCCACCCTGTTCGGAGTGGCTACTTCCCTGGGACTGGGGGTGCAGCAGATCAATGCCGGAATAAGCCATCTAACAGGGATACCTGAAAACACCCTTGTTCAGACCTTACTCATTGCAGGCATCACTGCTATAGCCCTTTGGTCGGTTATCAGAGGGCTGGATGCAGGCATCAAATTTCTGAGCCAGGTGAATATTGCCCTTGCCGGTATTTTGATGCTCTTTGTGCTCATCCTGGGCCCCACACTGTTTATTGTCACCGGCCTTCTGGAGAACATCGGCAACTATCTGCAGAACCTGCCGTCCATGTCCCTGTGGGCCGAGACCTATGATGATGGAGGGTGGCAGAGTGCCTGGACCCTGTTTTACTGGGCCTGGTGGATAGCCTGGTCTCCCTTTGTGGGTATGTTTATCGCCAGGGTTTCCTATGGCAGGACAATAAGGCAATACCTCACCGGCGTACTCCTGGTGCCGGTGGCTGTTACCTTTGTCTGGCTGACTGTATTCGGCAACAGCGCCATTTATATGGAGCATTTCGGGGAAGTCGGCATAGCCGATGCTGTTCTGGCAAACATGCCGGTATCCCTGTTCGTGTTCCTGGAGCAGTTTCCGCTGGGAATGCTGGCTTCCATACTGGCCGTGCTGGTGGTAGTAACCTTCTTTGTGACCTCTTCGGACTCCGGGTCCATGGTCATTGACATCATTAATGCAGGCGGCAATCCTGACCCGCCCAAGATTCAGCGTACCTACTGGGTTATCCTGGAAGGTGTGATTGCAGCGGTGCTTCTGATGGGTGGCGGCCTGGTCGCTCTGCAGACAGCATCCTTGATCACAGGACTGCCCTTTGCCATCATTATCTTCATCATGTGCTGGTCCCTGTTCAAGGGCCTGAGAAGGCACTGGAACAAGTACTACGAGGATTGATGGTTCAGTCGTCTAATCGCTGCTTAAAAGACAGAAACAAAAGCGGCCCGCCGGCTGATCCGGCGGGCCGCTTTTTTAGTTCGGCTGAGGCATGATCCCAGGGCAGGCCGGTTAAAATATGCAGCTTCAACATATTGAAAAACATGGTTTTCCTGGCCATTTAAAAACATCAGCATCAACTGATGTTAGCAGCCAAAAAAAAACCACCCTGAGGAATCCCCGGGGTGGTTTTTTCATGCTATGGAAAATCCTTTTTAGAAGCGGGATTCTCTTTTAGGCTTGGCAACATTGACTTTAATGGTGCGTCCGTCGAAATCTTTGCCGTTAAGTTTTTCAACGGCTTCATCGGCACCGTTTTCCATCTCCACAAAACCAAAACCGCGAGAACGGCCGGTTTCACGGTCTTCAATGATTTTGGCTGAACTTACTTCTCCAAATTCGGCGAAAGAATCGCGGAGTTGGGTCTCGGTTGTGTTCCAGGACAAATTGCCTACGTACAGATTGGTCATAAAAAAAGCTCCTAAAAAAGTAAAAAATAATCATCAGCTCTGGGCTTCAACATTTCAGCCTGACTACAAATGCTGATGATAAACAAAGAAATTCTCTTATAGTCTTGGCGAGCGAAAGATACAAGCATTATTTTTGTTTTTTTTAAAAAAAGTTTTTATGCTTTTTTTGCCAGCTCAGGATACATAGAGGCTCTGCTTAATAAGAAATCAGCCCCTGAAGAGTTTTTTGCCGGCTTGGCAAGACAGGAAAAGGTGGGAGCATTACGCGTTTTTTGAAAACTGAAGATGCAGGGTATTAGGCGCTTAGCACAAATTTCAAACAAACATGTTGTTTCATTTTCATTTGGGTTGCGTGCGTGGTTCGCGTTAGACAAGGCAGGGCTTCCTCTCGTTCCCAGGCTCCAGCCTGGGAACATTTAGTTCTTGCGGCTCCAGCCGCTTCTTAAAAAA
>PWSL01000004.1 GCA_003563255.1 Desulfonatronospira sp.
TCCTTCTGCCCTCTTGTCCACCACCCGGGTGGCCTTGCCCTGGGACTGGGGCAGGGTGTTGTGCTCCACCAGGTCAATTTTGGGACTGATGAGTATCTCCTCTCTTAAAAGGCCGGCTATCTTGTTCTGAATCTGCTGCAGGCGGCGCATGTCCTCCACAAAGAATTCATCTCTTATCTCCACCCTGACCCGCATCTGGTCCATATGACCCTGGCGCTCCAGCTGGATGATATAGTTCTGTCCCACTTCGGGAATGGACATGAGTATCTTTTCCACCTGCATGGGATAGATGTTGACACCCTTGATAACTATCATATCGTCTGAGCGCCCGGCAATGCGGTCAATGCGTCTGTGTTTACGCCCGCAGGGGCATTGTCCGGGAATAAAGCGGGTCAGATCCCGGGTACGGTAGCGCAGGATGGGCATGCCTTCCCGGGTGAGTGTGGTCAGGACCAGTTCCCCGGTTTCGCCCTCTGATACAGGCTCCAGTGTCTCAGGGTCGATGATTTCCGCCAGGTATGAGTCCTCCCACAGGTGCATCCCTGTCTGGTACTCGCACTCAAAGGCAACTCCGGGACCGTTCATTTCTGACAGGCCGTAGGAATTAAAAGCCTTGACCCCATAAATCTCCTGGATTCTGGCTCTGATCTCCTCGCTATGAGGTTCGGCTCCTATAAGCATGATGCGCAGGTGCATGGAGCGGGGATCAATCCCCAGCTCTTCAAAAACCGTACTCAGGTGCATGGCGTATGAAGGGATAATGTGTGCCACGCTGACCTTGTAGTCCCCGAGCATCTTTATCTGACGTCTGCTGTTGCCCGCTCCGGCAGGAATAGTGAGACACCCCAGCCTTTCGGCCCCGTAATGTATGCCCAGGCCCCCTGTAAACAGGCCGTATCCGCTCATATTCTGAAAAACATCGCTGGGGCGGACCCCGGCGCAGTGCATGGACCTGGCCACAAGGTCGGCCCAGACATTTAAATCGTTTTGAGTGTGCAGAATCACAGTGGAGGACCCTGTTGTACCTGAAGATGCGTGCAGGCGGACCATTTTTTCTTTGGGCATAGCCAGAAAACCAAAGGGATATTGTTCACGCAGGTCTTCCTTGGTAGTAAAGGGCAGCCTGGCGACATCTTCGTGGGAATTTATGTCCGAGACCTTTACATTGGCTCTGGCCAGGCAGTTGCGGTAGAAATGGGAGGCTGTGGCCTGGTGGACTGTATTTTTCAGCCTGACAGCCTGCAGGCTGTCAATTTCATTTTTGTCAAGTACCTCTTGTCTGTCAAAGACTTGCATACTCATTCCCCGGTTATGATTGCTGTTGTTGCCGGTGCCGGCATGCCTGTTCAGTGCATGTGGCTGACATTAATGGAAGTGCTTTGGTTGTTAGCTGCGCAACAGGCTAAAACGTCTGGGCTTCTTCTTCGGAAGGAGCCGGGACATGGGTGAGATTTTCAAAGGCGGTAAAACGGTCCAGGAATGAGAGTGCCACAGTTCCCACTGGACCGTTTCTCTGCTTGCCGATGATGACCTCGGCCACGTTCCGGCGCGGATTATCATCCTTGGGATTGTACACACCGTCGCGGTACAGAAACAGGATGACATCCGCGTCCTGCTCGATGGCGCCGGATTCGCGCAGGTCGGACAGAACAGGGCGTTTGTTGGTCCTGTCTTCAACCTTGCGGTTGAGCTGGGACAGGGCAATGACCGGTACGCTCAGCTCCTTGGCCAGTGCTTTGAGGGACCTGGATATCTCGGAAATTTCCTGCTCCCTGGAGTCGATGAATCTTCCGGCCCGCATGAGCTGCAGGTAATCCACAACCACCTGGTCCAGACCTTTTTCGGACTTCAGTCTGCGGCTCCTGGCGCGCATTTCCATGGAAGACAGAGCAGGAGTGTCGTCTATATATATGGGAGCCATGGAAAGGGCCTGGGCGGCTTGATGCAGCCTGTTCCAGTCCTCGTCGTTTAAAAACCCTGTCCGGAGGTTTTTCAGGTCTACCTTGCCCCAGGAGCAGAGCATGCGCATCATGAGCTGCTCCATGGACATCTCCAGGGAAAATATGGCTGTTTTGACCCCATGGGCCACTGCGGAGCGCATGACTGTGTTCAGGGCGAAGGCGGTTTTGCCCATGCTGGGTCTGCCGGCGCAGATAATAAGGTCTGTGGGTTGAAACCCGGCGGTGATTTCATCCAGTTTGTGGTAGCCTGTAGGCACCCCGGTGACCAGTTCCTTGCGCTCCACCCTTTGTTCCAGGAGCTTATAAACTTCACCCACCAGTTCCTTGGTGGATTTGAAAACCGGTTTGGTCTTGGACTCGCTGATGGCGAATATGCTCTGTTCAGAGGTGTCCAGGAGCTGGCTTATTTCGCCGGCCGGATCGAAGCTCTGGGCGATAATATCGGTGGCGGCCTGAATAAGGTGCCTGCGTATGGATTTTTCCTTAACTATCTGGGCATAAAAGTGCACGTTGGCTGAGGCAGCCACTGCCTCGGTAAGGGTGGCCAGGTAAACTGCACCGCCTATACTTTCCAGTTTAGAACTTTTTTCCAGTTCCTCGTGGACAGTGACCAGGTCCACCGGAATGTTGCGGCGGTAGAGTTCTATGAAAGTCCTGAATACAATACGGTGCGACTGTGAGTAAAAATCCTCCTCGTTTAAGACATCCACCAGAGTGTGCAGGACATCGTTGGATAAAAAAACCCCCCCCAGAACCGCCTGCTCGGCCTCCAGGTTCTGGGGGGGCATTCTTTTTACCAGGTCAGAGGAAACTGCTCCCAGAGAATGGCTCAGGTCCCGGCCGGATTGTTTAGAGACACCTTTGCCCTTCAAGAATCCGCCGGAACCGGCATGAGAGACGGTCTCAGGATTCTTCCCCTGATTGCCCGATGTCTTGTTCACTGTCATGTCTTACAACACTGACCTTTATGTCAACCTGGATGTCATGATGGAGTTTTACTCCGATTTCGTATTCCCCAAGGCTTCTAATGGGATTGTCCAGTACGATTTTGCGTTTATCTATGTCTATGCCCTGCCGGGCGAGGGAATCGGCAATCATGGCAGTGGTTACTGAACCGTAAAGCTTGTCATGCTCGCCCACGCGCACGGGTATAACCACACGGGCCTCCTGAAGCTTTTCGCCGAGACTCTGGGCCTCGCGGCGGATGGAATCCATCTTTTCCTGCAGGCGTTTTCTCTCCTGCTCGAAGATGTTCAGGTTGGCCTTGGTGGCCGGATAGGCCAGTCTTTGAGGGATTAAATAATTGCGGGCATATCCTGGCTTGACCTTGACCATGTCTCCCAGTCGACCCAGGTTGTCTACGTCTGCTCTTAATATCAGCTGCATTTTCGATTACTCCTAGGTTGTCTTTTTCCTGACTTCTGTGCTGTGGGTTGCAGTGTAATACAGCAGGGCCATCTGCCTGGCCTTTTTGATTTCAGTGGTCAGCGCCCTCTGGTGTTTGGCGCAGTTGCCGGTGATCCTGCGGGCGATGATTTTGCCCCGGTCAGTAATGAAGTCCTTGAGCATATCCACGTTCTTGTAGTCCAGGATGTTTTCCTTGGAGGCACAGAAACGGCAGAATTTCTTTCGGGGGGCGAATTTCTTGTATACCATGCTTATTCCACCTCCTGTACCTTGTCCTGAGGCAGCCTTACGGTCAAAAATTTAAATACACCGTCAGATATCCGGATATTACGTTCGAATTCCGAGACCTGGGTGGCAGGCAATGAATACTCCATGCGTATGTAGCGGCCGCGGGTCTGTTTCTTGACGGGGTAGGCCAGGGTTTTCAGCCCCCAGTCGTCATTCTTGATGACCTGGCCTTCGTTTCGTTCCAGGACGCCGGAGAATTTCTCCACCAGTTCTTTGCTTCCATCGGAACCAATTTCCGGGTTCAGCAATAAAAGAGTTTCGTACCTTGCTTGCATCAATTGTTTCTCCTTTTGGTCATGCGGCCCTCGTAACGAGAGCAAGGCTGGGTTTGAGTGTAAGGTCGCACGTATCTGTTCAGCGCTTTTAAGGAAAGCAGGGGACAGGCACCCCCGCACTTATTTTTCAGTAATGATCATCACATCAGCGAAAAAATAAGTGCGGGGAAAGCCAGTCCCCGTGCCACATGCAAAGCGCTGAACAGATACGGTCGCACACTGATGGTGTATGCGAGTCGAAAAAGTTTAATAAACAACCACAAACTTGCAAATATATTTGTTCCATATTGTTATGTCAAGCGCAAATATCGGTCCAGCTCGGCCATAAATTCCGGGATCAGTTCATTTCCCCGGACTTTACGGACCACTTGTCCTTTCATGAATATAATGCCGCAATCCCGACCCCCGGCCAGACCAATATCAGCTTCGCGGGCCTCTCCAGGTCCGTTGACCACGCAGCCCATTACAGCCACAGTGAATACCTTTTCCACCTGTCTGAGCCTGTCTTCAACGGCCTGGGCCAGGGCAGGCAAGTCAATCTCAGTACGTGCACATGTAGGGCAGGATATAATCTGAGGGCCCCTGTGTCTGAGACCCAGGGACCGCAGTATCTCCCAGGCCACGGTCATTTCCTGTATCGGCTCCGCGGTCAGGGACACGCGCAGTGTGTCGCCGAGGCCCATATGGAGCAGGATGCCCAGACCCACCCCGGATTTGGCGGCTCCGCGCAAAGGGGTTCCGGCCTCGGTAATTCCGATGTGAAGGGGGTAATCGCACATGTCAGCCATGAGCCTGTAGGCCTCTATAGTATTAGGGACTGATGATGATTTAAGAGATATCTTGATGAGGTTGAAACCCTGTTCCTCCAGGATTCGGATATGGCCTGTGGCGCTTTCCACCATAGCCCGTGGAGTTGGTCCGCCGAATTTTTCCAGCAGTATTTTTTCAACAGAACCGCTGTTGACTCCAATGCGAATAGGCACAGCGCGCTTGCCTGCCTCTTGAACCACCCGGACTAC
The DNA here is from genome assembly GCA_003563255.1 of Desulfonatronospira sp. Taxonomy (GTDB): domain Bacteria; phylum Desulfobacterota; class Desulfovibrionia; order Desulfovibrionales; family Desulfonatronovibrionaceae; genus Desulfonatronospira. The sequence goes on from PWSL01000004.1 coordinate 4,951, forward strand.
CCTGTCAGGCCCTCCGATATTGCCCGGGTTTAAACGAAGCCCATCCACCCCGGCTTCCAGGGATTTCAGAGCCAGGCGGTGGTCAAAATGGATGTCCGCGACTACTGGAACAGGAGAGCCTTTTTTGATATCCGGAAGACTCAAAGCGGATTCCATGTCCGGTACGGCTACGCGGACCAGTTCGCATCCGGCTTTGGCAAGCATGCCTATCTGCTGCAGGGTTTTTTCAGTGTCCCGGGTAGGGGTGTTGGTCATGCTCTGCACCCGGATGGGGTTGTCACCCCCGATGCCTAACTCACCGATTTTGATGACACGGGTTTTCCGTCTTTGCATAATAATAATGATAACACCGGTCTGAGCGGGCTTCAAGAAAAGATTTACCTCTCTTAAACCATGCGTAACCATATTTTTTTTGGGAGGGCTTCGGTGGTGATTGCCGATATCCACCCCCCTGAATGCTTACACAGGCAGAGTATGAGGCAATAGTGTGAATGTATTAAACTAATGCAATGCGTGGCTGAAGTGGAAAATGTTTGCCGAAAAATTTGCTTGTTTCTTGTAGAAAAAGTTATTATTGATCCAGTGTTGACGGGGATGTATCTGTTTTGCGTCTGTCCCAAAAAATGAGTCCTGTTGAGCACAAAATGGTAACCATTCAGGGAATCCTCGGTGGTGACTAATGGCACAAGGCCTGGGGACTGTCCCCCGCTAAGTAATGATTGCGCGGCTTCACAAAATTTCGCGTTTGTACTTTTTGTATTTGTGCAGGAAAAGTGTCGCGGGGACTGTCCCCGGTCCGGTCTTTGCCCCCCTGAATGGTTACACAATATGATGCTCAAGCGGGTCCCGGGGTGCCTATCCCCTGCTTTCCTTAATAACGCTAACAGATACCTTTATCTTAACCTTTTACCCGGCTTAACACTGCCTCCGGCAGTCACGCACGGGCGTGGTTTAACTGGGTGTACTTTTCACCATCAACTTTTAACTCTGAAGATAAAGGATTATAATTATGAAGCGAAATGAACTGATTTTCTGGATGTTTATTTTCTGTTGCGCCTTGATACTGGTATCAGGTTGCGCCTCGGAAAAAGAGGAAGAGATTGAGTTGACCATGGTCACATTCTGGCCTGCCTCACATCCCCAGGTGGATCAGGGCCATCTGGCCTGGATAGAGGAGGTGCATGAAAGGAGCCAGGGCAAGGTGAAAATCACCCTGCATGCCGGTGAGTCTCTGCTTGGGGCCAGGGAGATCTACAGTGGAGTGGAAGACGGGGTGGCTGATATCGGAAGCACTTGTCCAGCCTATACTCCGGGAATGTTTCCATTGACTGAAGTATTTGAATTGCCTGGCTATGAAAATGTCAATTCCGTAGCTGCTTCTCTGACTGTGCATGAGGGATACAAAAGGTTCAGGGATGAGCTTGGCGTGGATGAATTTTCGGATGTCAAGGTGCTTATGTTCTGGGCCACTGGTCCGGGAGATATCATGAGCAAGATTCCGGTAAAGACTTTAGATGACGTGCAAAGGCTCGAGATAAGGGCTGCGGGCGGCAGTGCAGTGCCTGTAAAAACCCTGGGTGCTGTTCCCCATTCCATGCCCATGTCAGAGGCATATCTGGCCCTGGACCAGGGGCTGGTGAATTCCATCCTGGGGCCGACGGACACTTTAATGGGCTTCAGGCTGGCAGAAGTTGTTCAGTATGTAACCAAGACTCCTTTTCTGTACAATATACCTTTTGTCAAGGTTATGAACAAGGAGACCTGGGATTCTTTGCCCCAGGACGTGCAGGATGTTTTTGAGGAATTAAACGATGAATTCGCCATGAAATATGGAGAGCTTTTTGCCAGAGCATCCAGGGAAGGGCTGGAGTTTGCAAAAGAAGAGCACGATATTCAGGTACTGGAATTGTCTGATGATGAAGAACAAAGATGGATAGAGCGCCTGGACGCTGTAGTGGACGAGTGGGTTCAGGACAAATCCGGTGCGGGCTTGCCTGCAGAGGAGGCAGTCAGAATCACCAGGGAACTGGATGAGAAGTTTTCTGCAGAGTACAGAGATTTCTAAGGCGGGCTTTGCCCCCAACCCAATAAATTAAAGATGCGACTGCAAAAAGTCTTATTTCCAGTCGCAGTAGTCAGTGGTCAGTAGTCAGAGGTCGGAGGTCAGTAGTCAGTAAAATCAAAGAGTAAGATGATCCATATTTACCACTATCAGTTAATATCTGACTTTTTGCAGGTGCATCATTAAAGAGCTTTTTTGACAGGATTAACAGGATTAAGATATCACTACAGCGAAACTTATGACTGACCTCAGGGGACTGGCTCTCCCCGCACTTATTTTTTCCAATAAAACCAAGATCATTTGTAATAAAAATAAGTGCGGGGGTGCCTGTCCCCAATTGAGATACGTAATTATATTTTATAAGGTTCGCTGTAGTGTTAGTGCGATAAGTGCAAGACAGTCCCACCGCCAGGTACTGAAACTCCGACTTTGCTCGAAGCGAACCACGCGAAGCGCTTGGCAGGACGAGTGGCAGTCCTTTATGGCGTGACGGGCAGATCAAACAGATTGACACAGAATTTTTCAGTAGGAGTATGGATGTCTGAAAAAGATGATCCGGCTTCAGCCTGGCTTCGCTGGGCCAGGGAAATACAGGCCATAAGCGGAATCGGGCTTTTATTCAGCAAGAATCACCACGATGAGAAAAACTTTTCCCGGCTGCAGGAAATAGCCGCGGAAATGGCCGAGATGCATTCCAACCTGGATTACACCCGGGCCATGAACATTTTTCAGGACCAGAGCGGCTATGTCACTGTCAAGGTGGATGTGCGCGGAGCAGTGATACAGGACGGGCGCATCATGCTGGTAAAAGAGATAAAGGACGGCCTGTGGTGCCTGCCCGGGGGCTGGGCCGACGTAGGGGAAACACCTTCGGAGATGGTGGCCAGGGAAGTCTGGGAGGAAAGCGGGTTCAACGTGGTTCCGGAGCGCCTGGTAGGAGTTTACGACGCCAACCGGGGTGGGCGGCCCATCTCCTTTTTCCATGCCTACAAGATTGTCTTCATGTGCCGCATAACCGGAGGCCATGCCCGGATCAGTCCCGAGACTTCCGCGGTGGATTTTTTTGATTTCGACGATCTGCCTGTTCTTTCCTCCAACCGCACCAATGAGCGCCACCTTGAACATGTAAGAGCCTGCCTTATGGATCCGCAACGTCCGGCAGCATTTGATTAGCCGGAGTTGCCATGGATCTTGAACCCAGACAGGTGCGCCTGTACATAGCCCCGCTTCTGTCTTTGACTATTTTTTTATCGGTCCTGAACGGGGTGACCTTCAATCTGGCCGTCCCGGACATTGCTGCGGACTACGCTGTATCTCCGGCTATGGTCAGCTGGGTGGTTACAGCCTACATCGTGATCTTTGCCTTTGGTTCCGTGATGTATGCCAGGCTGGGGCAGAGATTTCACCTTCGCGATCTCATTACTGCAGGCCTTTTGATATTCTGCCTGGGGTCCCTTCTGGGTTTTTTTACAGATTCATACCATATGCTGGTGGCCGCGCGTATGATCCAGGCGGCCGGGGCTTCTGGGATTCCGGCCCTGTCCATGGTGCTGGCCACTGTATATGTCCCGGTGCATATCCGGGGACGCCTGCTGGGTCTCATTGCCTCCACCGTGGCTTTCGGCCTGGGTATAGGTCCCATTATAGGGGGGCTTATTGCCGGATACCTGCACTGGAACTATCTGTTTCTCATGCCCCTGCTTCTTTTGCCCACAATTTACCTGCTTAGAAGAGCCCTTCCCAGGCAGAGCGATCTTGTCCGCAAACCCCTGGACCTGCCGGGCGCACTTCTGCTGGCGGGTACCGTGGGCTGTCTGCTGTTCATGGTCAATATGCTTATGTGGTGGCTGCTCCTGCCGGCCCTGGCTCTGGGGATCCTTTTTGCAAGGCGTATCTTTTCCGCGGCTTATCCTTTCGTATCTCCGGAACTGCTTAGAAGCCCCGCCTATCTGCACGGCCTGCTCACAGCTCTTCTGGCCATGGGCACCATATTCGCCACTTTTTTCCTTATGCCTCTCATGTTCAGGCATATCTATGAAATGCCTACTCTGCATATCGGGCTGTATCTGTTTCCCGGAGCCATGAGCGCAGCCCTGGCCGGTCTGGTTGCCGGCAGGTTCGTGGATCGCTGCGGAGCTGCTCCAGTGGTCAGGACGGGTTTTCTGATTCTGATGACAGGATTTTGCCTGATTATCTTAACCGCCGGCCAGAGTCCGATAATAAGCGCTTTGTGCCTCATCGTGGCTAACTCGGGCTTTACCATTATCCATTCCTCACTGGCAGGGGCTGTATCCGGGACCCTTCCTGACGGTCGCGTTGGGCTTGGAATGGGGGTTTTCAACCTGGTATTCTTTGTTTCCGGAGCCCTGGGCACGGCCTCGGCTGGAATGTTTCTGGATTTGCTTGGCCATGACCAGCCCGGATCATACAGCTTTATTTTCGTCGGCTGCCTGGCACTGGCTCTGGCTGCGCTGTTTATTTTCAAACGCAGTTTTTCGCAGACCTGCAAATAGTACTACAGCGAAGCTTATAAAATATTATACCTGCCTCAATTGGGGACAGGCACCCCCGCACTTATTTTTTATTACAAATGATCTTGGTTTTATTGGAAAAAATAAGTGCGGGGAGAGCCAGTCCCCGGAGGTCAGTCATAAGTTTCGCTGTAGTGATAGCATTTTACCCAAATCAGGCCAGGTATGAAAGGGGTAAAAATCCGCCTTTATTGCCCAAAACATACCAAGCATGAAATGGGTAATAACTGCGCGTAATTGCTCACATCAGGCAATGCATGGCAAGGCAGGCTGGCCTGGCTTTAAGTTTTATGACCTGCTTTTACAAGGCGGATATTTTTTTAGTATCAATGGGCTTTGACTTGATTTACAGGTAATAATCAGCCAGAATGCTCGGGCAACCATTGCTTTACACTGGATATTTTTTGTAATGTAAGCATTCAGGGTGTGCCGCAACCGGCCCGGGGACAGTCCCGCACTTATTTTTTTCTGATGAACAATTTACAGATGTGAGCGTTAGAAAAATAAGTGCGGGACAGTCCCCAGGCCTTGTGCCAGGAACTACCACTTAGGACTCCCTGAATGCTTACTTTGTAATTCGCTCATAAATCCGGACCGCAGGCTGAAAAAGGAGCATAGCCCATGCTGAAAACCGTCAAAGATGCCTGCCAGCTTCATGAAACCACCCTTGAATACCAGGTTGCCGGCGGGGTGGAGAATCTGGCCCAGGTGATTTCTGCCAGGGATGAAGGACAGGAATTTTTCGCCAAGAGTTTTTTGACCGCAGGCATGGAAGACCTCCTGGCTCAGGGGCTTCTGCGCCTTTCAGGCAAATCTGAACAGGCGCTTTTTGAACTGGCTCAGGCCATGGGTGGTGGTAAATCCCATCTTATGGCCTCTTTGGGGCTATTGGCCCGATATCCTTCCCGGAGATCCAGTGTTCTGCCCGGTGACATTGTGCAGCGCCTGGACCCTCAACCATCCCGTGTAGCGGTTTTTGACGGGCGAAGCAGTCCGGATCATTACCTGTGGGGAGACATTGCCGAGCAACTTGGCCGGGGTGAAATCATGCGCCCCTTCTGGGAGCACGGCCCCAAGCCACCCAGCAAGGATGACTGGAAGAATCTCATCGGCGACGACCCGGCTCTTCTTCTTTTTGATGAGCTCCCGCCCTATTTTCTGGAGGCCAGGACAGTTTCCGTGGGCAAGGGGACCATGGTGGACGTCCTTACCCGCACCCTGTCCAATCTTTTTGTCGCCGCTCTGGAACTGCCCCGCTGCTGCATTGTCCTGTCCAATCTCACAGACAGCTACAGGGAGCAGGTCAAAGAAGTCCGCAGGCTGGTATCAGATGTACAGCAGGAGGCCCGCCGCCAGGCACGGATAATTACCCCGGTTTCGCTGGAGGGCAACGAAATCTATGCTATCTTGAGAAAAAGACTTTTCGCCGAAATGCCTTCCCAGGAAGATATGGACGAGGTGGCAGAGGCTTATGCGGCCCAGGTGAAACTGGCCGAGGACAGCGGCTACCTCACCGCCCGCAGCATGGAGCAGGTGGCCGAGGAGGTGCGTGATACTTATCCTTTCCATCCTTCTTTCAAACACCTGGTGGCCCTGTTCAAGGACAATCCGGATTTCAGGGAAACCCGGGGACTTCTTCAGTTTGCTTCCCGGGTTATCCGCTCTGTATGGCTAAGAACTACCAATGACGTCTATCTTATCGGCACCCAGCATTTAAACTTCAACGATAGCCTGGTTATCAATGAAGTATGTGATATCAACCGTGCCCTGCGACATGCCATTGCCAAGGATATTGCGGATAACGGCAATGCCCATGCAGAGATTATTGATGCCGAGCTGAACAGCGATGCAGGCAGCCAGGTGGCAGCCCTGCTTCTTTCCTCTTCTCTTTCCCTGGCAGTCAAAGGACACATGGGCCTGCGCCGGGAAGAGGTCATCGAATATCTTGCAGCTCCCAATCGCAAGCCGGAAGAGTTTTCCCAGGCCTTTGAAAGACTGCGCAAAAGCGCTTGGTATCTGCATGCTGAAGGAGAATTATTTTATTTCAAAGACACGGAAAATCTCATTAAGCGGGTTCAAAAGGAAGCCCGCTCCCTTGCCAGGGGGAAAGTGGAAAATGCCCTTAGAAACCGCCTGCAGGGTGAGTTGAAGGCTGAGTCACGCCAAGCGTATCAAGAAGTGCTGGTAATGCCGGAAATTAACGAGATCAATCTCAGCACCCATCGCGTTCTTGTGGTGATCCCTCCGGACAATAGCGTTCCCCCGGAGGATATCAACCGCTTTTACCGCTCAGTATCGGAGAAGAATCATCTGCTGGTGCTCTCCGGTAATGACACCTATATGGCTTCCCGGGTGGAAGAATCCCTGCGGGAGCTCTATGCTGTGGAGCA
>PWSL01000257.1 GCA_003563255.1 Desulfonatronospira sp.
CAGTAAAATCAAAGAGTTATGTATATTGTTGATTTGTGAATTTTTCATTCCCCGACTTTTTGCAGGTTCATCAAGATAAGAAATGCTCTTATCCCAATTGGGACAGTCCCCGCGAAAACATTTATCTGGTTACTGAAATCTTTAATTCGCAAAACTGGTTGCCTCTGATCTGGTTGGTTCTAAGCGGGGACAGTCCCAGTACCAGGCGCTGAAACCCTGTCTCTGTTCGAAATTTTTCTTGTTTTTTATGACAGGGTCTCAGGAGTAAGTCACTAGGCTTTTTCCGCGACCTTGCACGGAAAAAGTGGCCCCTTCGGGGCATCATCCGGTTAACCCCTGCAGGACGCGTTGAGCACAGGGACTGGCTCTCCCGGCAATTATTTTTCTAATCTGTTTCTTGTTCAATAAAAAATAAGTGCCGGGGTGCCTGTCCCCACAAACATGCAAGCAGGTTTTTTTTCTTGTTCCCAGGCTGGAGCCTGGAACTAGAGGTAACCAGGAACGAAGAACCAGGAACCAAAAAATCGCTAATCAGATACGTATGGTTCAAGTTTTTTGCGACAAGGCTTGAGGAGTAAGTCACTGAGCTATGGACACTTTTATTAGGAGAACAGTATGCAATACTTGAAATTGATACTCATCACTTTAGTTTTAGCTGCAATGTTTGGTTGTACACAACCTTACAGCGAGGCTCCTAAGCCCACCAACTTTAAAATTTCCGAACAACACATGGTTCAGGCAGCTCATCACTGGGAAATCATAGCTGGAAATGTTGCCAGGGAGATAGACAGCTATGTAGAGCCTGGTGACCACGATTTTGGTATTTATATAAAACTGACAAATCCATCTCCTTTTGAAAAGGCATTCCTCGAATATCTTAAAGCTCATCTTACCAGAAAATGTTATCACATATGTACTCAAAACAATTGCCTTTTGAAATTGACAATTGATACCCAGGTTATCGACCATCCTACCTTTCCGGTACATACTGGAAATATCCCTAACCATGACAGGAGATACAACCAACTGGAACAAAAAGAACTTGTCCTGTCACAAGACCTTCACTATCATGGAAGAATAGTAGGCACTATGACTCGTACCCTTTACTTCAAAAATTCCGAAATAGACAATTATACTAAACCACCAGAGAAATCACCTACAAAATCTTATAATGTGGCAGAAGGCCGTTAGTAGAGGTAATCATGGGCTATAAAATTATTGGAATAATCGTCATACTGTTCTGCTTTTTTATGTCTTTAATTTCATGCACAGCTGACAAATATGCTATACAAGACATGAATACATTTCACAGCAATTTTGATGCAGAAAAGTTTCCTCGCATGCATGAAATAGCAGCAGACAATTTACTTCAGAATTGCAGCGTTGTCATTGAAGATGATCAACCAATCATAGTTACCAGTCTCGTAGATATTGATGAAATGGGTAAATCATCAACTCTGGGTCGAATTTCCTCTGAGATCATCGCCGGTCGCCTGTCTCAGCAGGGCCTCAAGGTCCAGGAAATCAAAATGAGCCAGAGTAATATTTTTGTAAGTGAGGCCGAGGGCGAATTTATACTGTCCAGAAACCTGCACCAGATCGGAGAAAAATACGATGTGCAGGGATTTGTGGTTGGTACCTACGCCATAGGAAAATATCACCGGAACGACGTGGATGTGTTTATTGCACTGAGGTTTGTAAACACAGAAGATATCATAGCCTGTGCTTATAACTATGCAGTCCCGGGAACTGATCCAGAGTTGTGGTGGTAGTGCCTTACTCCTGCAACCCTGTCACAAAATACATTGTTGACGTGGGGTCTGTCCCAAGTGGGATAAGAGCAATGCATTATCTTGTGTTGTGGGCACAGCCCGCGTCAGGTATCTATCCAGGAAGTTCAAGCACGGTCCAGAAGTCTTCCCCGGGAACACCGAGCTCCAGCCCGTCACTTTCACCCAGGAACGAATTGTTTTTGTCGCCGTCATACGCATCTCAATGTGAATCTGTATACCGGAACGTGTCAATGAAAACAGCAAATCCCCCGGACAACCCCTTTGTGCCTGACCCGGCATCAGTTAATTTAATGAAACAGAAAGCGCCTATGTTTTTTTGATTGATTGTGACACGTTGCATGTTGCGTCTCTGTTCAGCCCCTTGAATATCGCATGCAGTTTTTTGAGGTTTCAAAGGTTAAACTGCTCGTATCTGTATAGCACTTTGCATGTAGCACAGGGACAACTGGCTCTCCCCGCACTTATTTTTTTATGGCGGAAATGCTGGAGATATTTGAAAAAATAAGTGAGGGTGTACTTGTCCCGGATTTTCTTTAATGCGCTGACAGATACAACTGCTCACATTAGAGGAGGTGTATTCTGGTAAAGATCAGGCTTTTTCAAGATCAAGACTGGCCGGTTGTCTGGAAGATGGTCGAGCCGGTTTTACGGGCCGGGGAAACCTATCCTTTTCCGCCTGACATCACTGAATCTCAAGCGTTTGATGTCTGGGTGCAGGTGCCTGTTGCAACTTTTGTGGCTGAGTATGATAAGAAAACAGTTGTGGGCACCTACTACATAAAGCCTAACCAGCCCGGCCTCGGGGCACATGTTTGCAATTGTGGATACATTGTGACACAAGAGGCACGTGGCAAGGGAATTGCCTCCAGGATGTGCCGGCACTCGCAGGAGGAAGCCGTGGCAAGAGGGTTTCGGGCAATGCAGTACAACATGGTTGTTTCCACCAATGAGGTTGCACTCCATATCTGGAAAAAGAACGGTTTTCAGGTTGTCGGCCGGTTGCCCAAAGCCTTCAAACATGCAAAACATGGCTTTGTGGATGCTTTTATTATGTATAAAGAGCTTCAAACAGTGTCTGTTTAGCGCTTTGCATGTGGCACTGGGGACTGGCTCTCCCCGCACTTATTTTTTCAAATATGCTGAAATTTCCTGTGACAAAAATAAGTGCGGGGGTGCCTGTCCCCTGCTTTCCTTAAAATCGCTAAACAGATACGGCACTGGGACTGGCTCTTCTTATCGTTCCCACGCTCTGCGTGGGAACGTTTTTCGATCCAGCACTCACTTTTGACAATGGAGAAGTACCAGGTAAATAATAGTATTCAAAAGTGAGTGCTGGATCATTTTGGA
>PWSL01000346.1 GCA_003563255.1 Desulfonatronospira sp.
AAACCCTGCTTTGCAGGAAATCCTTCGGATTTGTTTAACCGGGCAGGCAGGATTAAGAGATGGATTAAGAGAAAAATATTTTTGTCCTGGCTCCCAGTTTAATGCCCTTCGGGCTTGCTCTACGAGCAATTAAATCACGCCACAGGCGTGACAGGCGGAAGCCAGGCCAAAAGGTAATCCTGTCAATCTATGCCTGCCACGTGTCTTTGGCGTGGTTAATCCTGTCTAAGTTTAATGATTATGCAGCTTCACAAAATTTCGAGTCTGTACTTTTTGTATTTATGCAGGAAAAGGTATCTGTTTATCGCTTTGCATGTGGCATGGGGACTGGCTCTCCCCGCACTTATTTTTCAGTAATGATCTTCACATCAGCTAAAAATAAGTGCGGGGTTGCCTGTCCCCTGCTTTCCTTAAAAGCGCTAAACAGATACAGGAAAAGAATCTTTTGCTGTGCCTGGAGATTAATGAACACGAACAAATTTCTGCATGACCTGTAACCATGTTGATGGTCGGTAAAACCATGATAAACAGTGAATTATACAATAACTATCTGCAGGCCCTTCTCCAGGGCAACAGAATGGAGTGCACAAAGATAGTCAAGGACCTGCTTGACAGGGATGTGACAATTTACGATCTTTACCTGGATCTCTTTCAGACTTCCCTTTACGAGGTGGGTTATCTGTGGGAGACCAACCGTATCTCAGTGGCTACAGAACATATGGCCACCTCAATCACAGAAAGTCTGCTGAGCCTGGCCTATCCCAAAATTTTTTCCGCCCAGCATGTCGGTAAAAAAGCCGTGGTGTCCTGCCTGGTCAACGAGTACCACCAGATAGGGGGCAAAATGGTGGCAGACATTTTTGAGATCAATGGGTGGGATGGCTATTTTCTAGGGGCTAACACTCCTGTTCAGGACCTCCTGGGTATTGTCCGGAACAAGCAGCCGGAGATTGTGGCGCTTTCCATGAGCCTATTCTTCAACATTGACTACCTGCACAATATTTTGCAGCAGTTGGAAAGTGAACTTCCCGGTCAGCAGGTTATAGTAGGGGGGCAGGCCTTCCGCTGGGGAGGAACGGATATCCAGGATCAGTACTCCAATGTAAAATATATCTCTTCAATCAAAGAACTTGAAAAAATGCTGCATGAATATGAATAACGACATGATCCCTGATTTTGCGGGTAAGACCCTGAATGATTATCTCGCTGAATACGCGGCCCTGATTCTCTTAACCCTGGATTGGGACGGTCGAATCCGGCAGGCCAACAGGTTTACGCACAACCTGGTGGGCAAGGATGTCACGGGCAGTTACCTGAGCGAGGTGATAGTGGATTTCACAGGTTCCTTTGACCTGCGAACCGCTTTGCAACAGGGCGACAGACAGCACCTTTTCAATGTAAATTCTCATACCGGTCTGCCCCAGACTTTTTATTTCCGCTTTATGGAGCAGGAAGGAAAAATCCTGGCTGTAGGTGAGCTCAATCTTCAGGAAACAGAGGATCTGCGCAAGAACCTGGTACAACTCAATAATGAGTTCAGCAACTTAAACAGGGAACTTCAGAAAAAGAATACAGAGCTGACCAAGTTGAATGAGCTCAAGAACCACTTCCTGGGCATGGCGGCCCACGACCTGCGCAACCCCCTGGGAGCCATCCGCAATCTGAGCGAGTTTTTGCTGGAAGAAGCCAGTGACAGTTTAAGTGCTGAATACATCCAGTTTCTGGAGATTATCCACAGCTCAAGTAATTTCATGCTTTCCCTGCTTGACCAGCTGCTGGATATCGCCCGTATCGAAGCCGGTAAGCTGGAACTGGATTATCAGTCCACTGACCTCATCTCTCTCATCAAATCCAGTGTGGATATAAACAAGATCCTGGCTGAAAAGAAAAAAGTCCAGATCAGGCTGGAGCATTTCGAAGCCATTCCTTTTGTGGAACTGGACTCCATGAAGATTGAACAGGTGATGCACAACCTGCTGTCCAACGCCGTCAAGTTTTCTCCGGAAGGGGGCCTGATCAAGGTGCACGTGTTTTTGAGCGGAAATCATGTAACAGTTTCCGTTACGGACAAAGGGCCGGGCATTCCGGAAGAAGACATCCAGAAGCTTTACCAGCCTTTTGCCAAAACCAGCGTCAAGGCCCCTGGCGGGGAGAAGAGCACAGGTCTTGGCCTGGCCATAGTGCACAAGATCATTCTGGGACATATGGGCAAGATCTGGGTGGAAAGCAAGGTAGACCATGGCACCACCTTTTTTTTCAGCCTGCCTTTGAAAGCCGGGGGAAAGGCTCTTTAATGCGGCCCCGTACATTTGAAACAAGGAATATACCAGATGAACAGACAGGAACTGATACAAAAGGCCTCTGAAATCAAGGCTCCTTCGGCGCAGACCGCCAGTGAATTTCAGGAAGCCGTCCCTCAGATTGTGGCCGAATTAAACCAGATCATGTGTTCCAGATCAGATTTGGAAAAACTCACAGGGGTGAACAGCCGGGAAATGATGCTGGACAACCACAATAATCATGCCCGGTTCTTATCCGCCCTGCTTGTGAACTACAGACCCGAGGTCCTTGTGGATACCGTTTTCTGGGTCTTGAGAACTTACCAGGCTCACGGATTTCAGCCCGCATACTGGCCTGCCCAGCTTAACGCCTGGATACAGCTTCTTCAAAAGCACTTGAGTCCGGGGGCTTATGAAGAGATAAGCCAGATTTACAATTTCATAATAGTAAACCTGGCCTACCTTGACAGTAACCATTCAGGGGGGGCGGATACCGGCCCGGGGACAGTCCCCGCGACATTTTTCTGAATGCTTACCCTTGACAGTGCAAGCACTGGGGAGAAATTGCCAAGGCTGTTCAGAGGATTATCACTACAGAAAAGCTGATTTGCTTGACGCTTGGCACAAATTTCTAAACAACATCCTGTTTCATTTTCAAAGAAAGCCAAGAGGTTTTGCCCACGGAACACACGGAAGGACACGGATGTTTTTTTCTTATCGTTTCCACTCTCTGCGTGGGAGCGTATCTGGATCCAGCACTCACTTTTGGCAATGGAGAAATACCAGAAAAAATAGTATTCAAAAGTGAGTGCTGGATCATTGGTGGACGCGGAGCGTCCGGAAGATGTT
>PWSL01000490.1 GCA_003563255.1 Desulfonatronospira sp.
AAAAGCTCTGAGTTTAGTATGATCCCTCACTTTACTCTACCCTCATTCTTTTATAGCTTTAGCTTTCTTCCTTCTTCATTCTTTCCTCTTCTCTTCCGCCTTCAGCCTTATTCCTTCAGTTGATAAGGTTAATTTCAGGACGCTATAAATAAAAAAACCCGCCGGATCGCAACCCGGCGGGGGCCAAGGCAATAAAGATTACCTTGGGGATGATCATTTTATTTTTTAATCTGGAATGTCTGTGCTGTCAACATTCTTATCAAATGTTCAATGATATGTTCCCGTGCCTGAATCCAGCACCTTGGTATGCCCGCAGCAAATTACGCAAGGCCAGAAGGATGATTTCTTTATCTTTTTCCTCCATGGCTGCTTCAAAATATGCTGCAGCTTCTCCAGGATTTTTGAGAGATTCAATCAGATCCTGCTGGTATTGGGTTTCTTGGCGCGTATCCATTTGAATTACAGCTTACTCTGTAAAGAGCAATAAATCAAGGTCACCCATCAATGTCTCAAACTCTCAGCAAACATTTAATCACAGCGGTTTTATTCCCTTTTTTCTTGTCCCCAGGCTCCAGTCTGGGGACATACTGCTTTACGCGGCTCCAGCCGCATCTTCAAAAAGCGGCTGGAGCCGCAAGAGATTAACGTTCCCAGGCTGGAGCCTGGGAACGAGGGGGGGCTTAAAGGCTAAAGGGTTTGAGGCTGAAGGCTGATGGGAAGGGAAGAGAAAGACAAGAAGACTGAAGGTATTTTCCCATCTCTTAATTCTTACTTCAGCCTTCCCCCCTTCAGCCTTCTTGTTTCTCCTCCAGACTTATCACCTTCAACCTCTCTTCCATTACATGGGCAGGAACTTTCTTAATTTGTCCATCTTCCCATATAACTATAGGGGTATTGAACATTTTTGCCCGCTGGACAACTTTATGTGCAGCCTGCAAAAAAGCAGCCTCAGCCTCTTTGACCATAGACAAGGGGCTGTCATTATCCATTGTCGCACTCCTTGGAAATTTTTGTGTAAATATCAGGTTTGAATATTGTGATTCCACCGTTTTCCTCATGAGCTACAAGCTGAGGAGGAAGAAAGGTTGCATTGTATATGCTCATAACATCAATAACAGGTCTGTAAAGGTTGAACAAATTTTTAAGGCCAGCGTAATACCGTCTGATGATAATATCACGAGGCACATTGTGTCCACCTTGACTGACGCGCATCTGAACTCTGGAAATAGCCATGTCTGGATCTGAAAGCCAGAGAAAAAAAAGAAAAACACGGTAATTCCGATTCTTTATGCGCTTTAGCAGTTGAGCATATGATCTTCCAGACAAGGTGGTTTCAAAGGAAAAAGACTTACCTGAGCTTGCAAGTCCATGTACTCTGTTCAGAAAAAGGCGTGCGGCCTGCATATCCTGCGTATGTGGTGCAAAAGGTGAAAGCCCCGCTGCTATGAGGTCTGCATTAACAAACTCATAACATTGAGCAAAATCAGGTAAGAAATTTTCAGCAAAAGTTGTTTTGCCGGCTCCATTTGGTCCGGCAATAATGAATACTTTCGGTTGGTTGCTGTTTGACATTTCAGCTTTCCTCCGCCTTCTTCCCAATCACTGCCTTAACCTCAGCCAATAGACCTCCAAATTTGCCGTAATTTACCTTGACCCCGTCATCCAGGTCCAGGGTGATGCGCTGGTCGGCGTAGTGGCGCAGAAGCTCGTCAAAACTCCTGAGCTCTTCCAGCTTGTCCCGGATGGACTGAATCTCTTTCCTGATCTTGTTTACATTTCCAGTTGACCCTGCTTGATCCAGATCATGCTCCAGGAACTCAATTCTGGCCTTATACTTCCCCATGAGAGGGGTGACGTACATGCCCCTCATCCTGGACAGGGTGGCTTCACTGTAGCGGTGCAGGTAGACCAGGCATTGGAAGGCCCTTTGTTTGCCGCTGGAGAACAGCCAGTAGATGGGGCGCTTCTTATATACTCTCAGGTGGTAGTCCTTGAAGAACGAGGTGCTGATGAACCTCCTTATTGTCTGGATAGGAGCCTCACCCTGTTTAGAACCAAGGCTGTGGGCGATGAACTTCAGGTTTTCATCCAGGTGCTCCTTGGGCCAGGCAGTGACGATAAACTCTTTGAACCTGGTGGTGGCATCGTCCTCAAACCAGTCTTCTTCCATGACCGGGACAATGCCGTCATCATCAGCAGGAAAGGTCTGGTACCTGCCCGGATCAAAGCCTTCATTTGCGCTATGAGCATAAATCAGCCCTGGCTCATCAAGTGAATACCTGCCCATCATGCAGCCTATGGCGTAGGATATGAGCTCCTTCATGGTGTCAGCCCGCAGCATGGCCTCAAGCGCATCCTCTGATTTGCTCCCGCCATAACGGTAATGAGGATTGCAGGTCAGGGTAATCTCGTTCAAAGGCACATCTGGAGTAAGTTCATCCTGCAGGCCATAGGCTTCGATGAAGATACGGTTGTTCTTCTCCTCCAGGCGTTTCATTTCATTGGTCATTTTCTGCCAGTGATTGCGGACATTGGAGTAAGTGGAGTGTATGGTGTTGGATTTGTGGTCAGGGTTGAGCAGAGGAAAGATGGTGAAGTCCCATGAGGTTTCGTATGAGTCCCAGTCGGATTTGGCTTGCTCGATTAATTTCATTGAGTGTATTGTTTTATGTAAACATTTATTTAAAAATAATACTCGGGCAATATCTCCAGGCTGAAAATTAAGTGTTGGTGATAAGAATTCAAGGTATCTGCTCATTATTTTGGAGTTTATGAATCCCCCAATTTGAAATAATTGAGATTCAGCAAATATAGTGCAGCCACCATTATCAAATAAAGCCCCTTTAGGACAATATCTTGCTGAAAACCCTCCTGATGAAACTGTTGTCCATGTGAAACCTTCATGAAAGTAAAAATTTGAGTTTCTGATAGTTGGCTTCTTATTCTTCCAAGAAAGCCTCCTTTTTATCATTTCACCTTCATTTTGCCAATTAACAACATATTCTCGATTTCCATACCATTTTCTGAAATTTCCACCCTTGTTATATGGGAACCATCGTGCTGACCTATCGCTACTATCGAAGCAGATTGTATTTATTGACACTTCATACCACAACCGAAGAA
>PWSL01000336.1 GCA_003563255.1 Desulfonatronospira sp.
GGACTGGCTCTTCCGGGACCCACTTGTCCCAAAAAATGAGATACTTTAAGCACAAAATGATGCTCAAGTGGGTCCCGGAGTGCCTGTCCCCTGCTTTCCTTAAAAGCGCTAAACAGATACACCAAGATCATTTGGATTAAAAATAAGTGCGGGGGTTGCCTGTCCCCAATTGAGGCAGGTATAATATTTTATTAGTTTCGCTGTAGTGATACTTCAGGGATAAGAAAAAGAGTGAGCTTCCCTGTGATGGAACAGGAGTTGCTAGTACCTGAAAAAAGGTAAAAGAACCGGCTTTTTTTTCGTATGTTTAATAAGCTTATTGTTAAGGAGAACAACTGATGAAAGCTTTATTCGGCAATTATATCCATGTGACTTCCAAGGTGCTGGACATGCGTCTTGAGCGTCAAAATGTTGTCTCTTCTAATCTGGCAAACGTCAAAACCCCTGGATATCGGGCCAGGCGGGTGGAGTTTGAAGAGCAGCTGCAGTCGGCTCTGAACCTGGATGCCAGAGGAAAAGTAGACCGTACCAATCCCGGGCACTTACCGGCCACTTTTGATCCCCGAAGTTTCAACGCCGAGTTTATAAAAAGCATGGAGCCCAGGGTGTATCAGGGTGAGGACGCCGTGGACCTGGACAAGGAGATGTCCATCATGTCTCAGAATACATTGATGTATAATGCCCTGAGTATGATACAGCAGAAGAATTTCCATGGGTTGAAAACAATCATATCCGAAGGAGGACAATAATGAGCTTCATGGCATCTCTGGACATAGGAGCATCAGCCCTTAGCGCTGAACGAACTCATTTAAACGTGATTTCCATGAACCTGGCCAACGCCAATACCACCCGCACGCCGGAGGGAGGGCCTTATGAGCGGAAGAGCGTCCTTTTCAGGGCCACCCCCCTGGAAACCCCTTTCGGCAAGGCCATGCAGACCGAGCTTGAAAGAGAATTGCGCGGTGTCAAGGCCCAGAAAGTCATGTTCGACAACCGTCCCTTTAAAATGGTCTATGATCCGGCCCATCCCGATGCCAATGGGGAGGGCTACGTAAAAACCCCTGATATTAATGTAGTGGAAGAAATGGCCAACATGTTGACAGCCATGCGCACATACGAGGCCAACGTAGCCTCCATAACCAACACCAAGAACATGTTCAACAAGGCCCTGGAAATCGGGCGGGGTTAAGCCCGGTCAGGAAAAACCTGTGCTTGAAGCTCAGGTGAAAGGATGGAATCAAGGAGAATAACATGTCTGTTTCACCCATGGCCCTGAAGGCCTACACTGAAGCTATGCAGACCGGTCAAAATATCGCCGGCGGGAAATTGAAAGGGAGCAACAGAGTTCACAACGATTTTGCAGATACCCTGCAGTCTTCCTTGAAAGAAGTAAATAATCTCCAGGTCAACAAAAATGCAATGATAGAGTCCTTTGCTTCGGGAAAAAGTCAGAATGTGCATGAGCTTATGATCAGCATGGAGAAGGCCGGGGTGGCTATGCGTATGACCTCAGCTGTACGAAACAAGGTCCTGGAAAGTTACAGAGAACTGATGCAGATGCCTTTTTAATAGCGTCCCACCCGGGCGGACCGGGAACGAACCGATAAGTAACTGACACCCCTCGTTCCCAGGCTCCAGCCTGGAAACGTTTAGTTCTTGCGGCTCCAGCCGCTTCTTCAAAATGGGGCTGGAGCCACAAAAAAGTGATGTCCCCAGGCAGGAGTCTGGGAACAAGAGCAAATATCCTCAAATTTGTAAGTGCCTGATTTTATTACCAATACGATTGTAGTTACTTAGAAGAAATCTGGTTTTTCCGTATCTGTTTAGCGCTTTGCATGTGGCATGGTGACTGGCTCTCCCCGCACTTATTTTTAGTGACTTACTCCTGAGACCCTGTCATATAAAACAAGAAAAATTTCGAACAGAGACGGGGTTTCAGCGTCTGGTAATGGGACTGTCCCCGCTAAGATCCAACCAGATAAAAGGCAACCAGTTTTGTGAATTAAAGATTTCAGTAACCAAAAAAATGTTGACGCGGGGACTGTCCCAATTGGGATAAGAGCACTTCTTTTTCTTGGGTTGCGGGCATAGCCTGCTTTAGCTGATGTGTAGATCATTACTGAAAAATAAGTGCGGGGGTGCCTGTCCCCTGCTTTCCTTAAAAGCGCTAAACAGATACGTTTTTCCTGATAACAAAGAAGAGATAACTCAGGTCGCGGGCAAAGCCCGCGTTTGATTCTCTCGAATTACTTTTGCAGAAACCGCCAAACCTGAACTCAGAACAGAATATGAGGATTTCAACATGCCCCCGTTTATTCAAAATCTTCAGGAAAAAGTCACAGGCCTCTGGCTCGAGAGTTCCCTTCCGCAGCGTATCCTGGTGGCTGGGCTGGGGCTTTCGGTTATAACAGCCTTTATCCTTCTAATGCTTTTTGTCACCAGGCCTGACTACCGGGTTTTGTCGTCGGATCTTTATCCCGAAGATGCCTCCAGGGTGGTGGATGTTCTGGAACGGGAAAATGTCCGCTACCAGCTTGAGGATGACGGCACCACAATTCTGGTGCCGGCGGAAGATATGCACAAAATGCGCCTGGCCATTTCCAGGGAAGGTGTGTTGCGGGGTAAGGGATTGGGATTTGAGCTTTTTGACGATACCGGGATCGGGCAGACCGATTTTGTGCAGAATGTTAATTATCAGCGTGCCCTGCAGGGAGAACTGGCCAGGACCATATCGGAGTTCACCGAGGTGGAGCACGCCAGGGTGCACCTGGTTATGCCTGAAAGGAGCCTTTTCATTCAAGAACAGACGCCGCCTTCAGCTTCCATAGTGCTGCAGCTAAGTACCGGACAGAGGCTGGAGTCAGGGCAGATCCAGAGTATCGTCAACCTGGTGGTGACAGGCGTGGAGGGCATGCACAGGGACAGGATCACCATATCAGACACCAGGGGCAGGGTCCTGTATGAACCCAAGGAAGACGTGCTGGACGGTATGAGCAGCACCCAGTTGGAGTATCAGCTCAACTTTCAAAGGGACCTTGAAAGACGCATAGAACATATGCTGACACCTTTTGCCGGTCCGGGCAGGGTTATAGCCAAAGTAAACGCAGACCTGGATTTTGACAGGCGAACCACTAGACAGGAGATTTTTGATCCCGATGGCAGCGTAGTCAGAAGTGAACAGAGATCAGCTGAGGAAAGCAGTGGAGCAACTTTTATGGAGGAGGGTGTCCCGGAACCCGATTTTCAGCAGGGGTTTGACGGACCCGCCACAACCCAGGAAACTTCAAGAACAAGCCGTACTACCAACTTTGAGATCAGCCGGGAAGAACATAATATTGTGGCTTCAGTGGGCAGCGTTGAAAGGCTGAGTGTTGCTGTACTGGTTGATGGCGAATATGTGGTGAATGATGCCGGGGAAATGGTTTATGAGCCGCTGGCGGACGAAGAGGTACAACTTATCCGGCAGTTGGTGGAGAGAGCGGTGGGCTTTGACCTGGAGCGCGGCGACAGCATTGAGGTCAGCAGCGTATCTTTCGGGATACCCGAAGTCGACCCCGAACCTACGCTTATGGACAACCTGGCCCAGTATTTCCAGACTTTTGGAAAACCACTTCTTAATGCCCTTATTGTTTTACTTTTTCTCCTTCTTGTGGTACGTCCAATAATTATGACAATCTTGAAGCCAAAGGTTGAAGAAGAAGAAGGAGAGGAAGCCGAAGGTCTGCCCCAGGCCGCCGAAAGGGAAGCTCTGGCTCCAGGCATGGGTGACGAAGAAGTCGAAGGCATGCAGGACCAGAAAAGGATTGAAGGTATCAAGGCCTTTGCATCCCAACTGGCTGAGGAAAACTTTGATCAGGCCTTTGCCGTGGTTAAGAAATGGCTTAAAGAGGAGAAGGTGGTATAAGTGCCTCAGGATAAATTAAGCGGCGTCCAGAAAACCGCCATCCTGCTTTTGGCCCTGGGAGACAGCTTTACAGCGGAAGTCTTCAAGCGCCTGGATAAAAATGAGATTACCAGTGTTTCCAAAGCCATGCTTGAAATGGAAGCCGTGCCCAAGGAAAAAGCTGAGGAGGTTCTTAAGGAGTTCAATCAGACCCTGATCGAGGGTCAGGAAATGCTTATGGGCGGGCCTGACCATGTCAAGAGAATGCTGACCAAACTGCTTGACTCTGATACCGCCAAATATGTTATGGATGCTCTGGAACTGGATACGGGCCCTGCTCCTTTCCGTGAGCTCATCAATGTCAGTCCCAAGATCCTGGCCCAGATTCTGAGAAACGAACATCCCCAGACCCTGGCCCTGATATCCGGCCACCTGCCTTCGGATAATGCCGCAGAACTGCTTCAGAATCTGCCCCACGGCATACGTACCGAGGTGCTGATGCGCCTGGCCAGGCTGGAGGCTGTTCCCGAAGATATGCTTATGGAGGTGGACAAGGTGCTTCAGAGTCAACTCATTGCTATAGGGGCGAAAGAAGGTCGCAAGGTCGGTGGCATTCCGGCGGTTGCAGAGATCCTCAATTCAGTTGAGCGAAGCATCGAAGAAGAAGTCCTTTCAGATATCGAGGAAGAATCCGCTCAGCTGGCTGAAGATATTCGCCAGCTTATGTTTGTGTTCGAGGATATCCAGGGGCTGGACGACAGAGCCATACGCGAACTCTTAAAGGAAATCAGCAACGAGGACTTGACCCTGGCTCTGAAGACCTCATCTGAAGAGTTGATGAACAAGTTTCTGTCCAATCTCTCGGAGCGGGCTGCAGGCATGATTATGGAAGACCTGGAAATCATGGGCCCGGCCAAATTGTCAGACGTGGAGGCGGCTCAGCAGAATATTGTAAAGTCGGTACGCAGGCTGGAGGCCGAGGGCCGGGTGGTTATTGCAGGCAAGGGAGGCGGAGATGTCCTTGTCTGATAATGCCGGCGGAGCCAGAATGGGCCGTGTGATTTACGGTCTGCAGAGCAGGAGACTGGATGAGATTGACAGGGAGGCGGCTAGTTCAGTCAGGGTAGGTACCCAGGAGGACGAACAGAAGTTTTTGCTGCGGGTCAAGCAAAAAGCCATGGACAAGGCTTCGAGCATCTTGAATCAGGCCCTGGAAGACGCCGTGCAGATCCGGGATGATTCATTCAGGCAAGGATATGCAGAAGGTCTGAAAAAGGCCGGGGAAGAGATAGAAAAGCAGAAAAAGGATCTGACCCAACAGTTTGAAAAAATTTTGACCCAGATGCAGAAGGAAAAAAAGGCCATCTACGACAGACATCGTGAAGACCTGGTAATGGTTATGCTGGCCGGCCTGGAAAAGGTAGTGGGATATAAAATCCAGGAGGATTATGTCCGGATCATGGATTATCTTTTGCTTGAATCTCTGGAAATGATGGAGCATTCCAGGGAAATTACCATTAGTGTAAATGAAAAAGATCAGGATCTCGTCAAAGAGCTTCTGGAAAAAGTAGTGGAAAGCCGACCGGAATATGCCGGCTGCAGGATCAAGGCTTCAAAAAAAATTAAGCAGGGAGGAGTTGTGCTGGAAAGCGGCCGGGGTATGGTGGATAATACCCTGGACAACAGGTACAGCAAGGTGAAAGAACTAGTGGACAAGGTGTCTCTGAAAGAGGAAAGTTCATGAGTCTGGCCCCCCGAGCATGTCTGGATCTGGTACGGGACTTGAATCCGGTCATGACCTATGGCAAGGTTTCCAAGGTTGTAGGCCTGGTGGTCGAAGGCAGGGGTTTAAAGACCCCCCTTGGCTCCATATGCCAGCTTCTCCCGGATGAGGTCCACGGCGACAACCCCATCAATGCCGAAGCAGTGGGGTTCCGTGAAGGTTCTGTGCTGTTCATGCCTTATGGTGATATGAGAGGCATCAGGCCCGGAAGCTTGATACGCAATTCTTCCATGCCGCCGCTTTTTCCGGTGGGCGGCAGGTATTTGAATCATGCGGTGGATGCATTCGGCAACCCCCTGCAGGATGAACACTCGATTACCCCCAAAGAGTATTACCCTCTCTACGCCGAGCCTTTAAACCCCTTGGAGAGACCCAGGATAGACCAACCCCTGGACGTGGGGATAAAGTCAATAAATTCCCTGCTGACCCTGGGTAAAGGCCAGCGCATAGGAATCATGGCTGGTTCCGGTGTGGGCAAGAGCACAGCCATGGGCATGATGGCCAGATATACGGAAGCCGATGTGAATGTCATCGCCCTGGTGGGAGAGCGCGGCAGAGAGGTATTGGAATTTATTGAAAAAGACCTGGGGCCCGAGGGTATGACCAGGTCCGTCCTGGTGGTGGCTACTTCAGACCAGGGTCCCCTCATAAGGATGCGGGCGGCTTATGCTGCTACCGCCGTGGCTGAATATTTCCGGGACCAGGGCAAGGATGTACTGCTGATGATGGATTCCGTGACCAGGTTTGCCATGGCCGCCCGTGAAGTGGGTCTGGCCGCTGGTGAGCCTCCCACCACCCGGGGGTATACCCCTACGGTGTTTTCCCATCTGCCCAAACTCCTGGAACGTACCGGCAAGAGCAGCAAGGGAAGCATTACCGGAATTTACACGGTCCTGGTGGAAGGAGACGACTTCAACGAGCCCATCGCCGATGCCGTGCGCTCCATCCTGGACGGGCACATTGTTCTGACCCGGGAACTGGCTGACCAGGGACATTTTCCGGCCATCGACGTGCTTAAAAGCGTCAGCAGGTTGAGAAAGGACGTCACCCCGGAAGAGGTGGTTCAGGCCGGGCAGAAGATTATCCGCCTTATGGCCGCCTACGAAAAGGTGGAAGACATGATCAACATCGGGGCCTATGTCAAGGGCAACAATCAGGAAATAGACCAGGCTGTAAGGTTGATAAGACCCATCAATGATTTTCTGCGCCAGGACATTAATGAGAAATTTACTTTGCAGCAGAGTTATCAGCAGATGCAGGCCCTTTTACACCTGGATGAGCCTGGAGATAACAAAAACAACACCGGGGCCAAAAAAAGCACGGGCAATACCAGGAAACAGGCAGGGCGCAGGAAATAGGCCTGCCACCGGGGATGAATTGGATCAGCCCTGGGTTGTTTCTTGTTTTTGTCCAGCCCTGGTGATCCGGTCCAGGATCCCGGTGGTGGAATATCCCGGGGTCAGAGGAATACTTTGGACCTCTCCGCCCAGTCCCTGCACGATATCCCTGCCAACGATCCGATCCAGGGGCCAGTCCCCTCCCTTGACCAGCACCTGTGGGCGAACCCTCTGAATGAGCCTGTAAGGTGTATCTTCGTCAAAAATCAGCACGTAGTCCACACAACCCAGGCCGGCCAGGACCCTGGCGCGGTCGGCCACAGCATTCACAGGCCGGTTCTGGTTTGGTTTGATGCGTTTTACCGAGCCGTCGCTGTTTATGCCCACAACCAGCAAGTCCCCCAGCAAGCGCGCCCTTTCCAGATAATCCACGTGTCCGGCATGCAGGATGTCAAAGCAGCCGTTGGTGAATACAATTGTTTGACCCTGGAGGTTCTGCATGTGGTCTGCAAAGCCCTGGATGCTGATGATTTTATTCTTGCTGTTCATATGGTTTGCTACCTTCATACTGATGTGGGCCCAGAGGCTGGTGAAGCAATATTGCTGTAGTGAAAGTGTTATTCCATGAATTTTTCCAGAATGCTGTTGCTCACCAGCATACCGTTTCTGGTAAGACGCAGGTAGCCATGGGCCATCCTGATGAGGTTATTTCGGTGCAGGACCTGGATTATATCTGCGTATTTGCGGCTGAAGCTCACCCCGCTGAGTTTTTTGTAATCGTTCAGATTCAGCCCCCTTGATGTTCTAAGAGAAAGCAGGACCAGTTCGTTGAGCTGCTGAGCGTGGGAAAGGTTTTCAGATTCCGTTTCCCTGAAATCAGCCTGACCAAGAACCTGGTAATCACGCAAGGCAGACGGGTTTCTCCACCTGACACCTTGATGCGATGAGACCGCCGAGGGTCCAACTCCCAGGAATGGTTCACCCGCCCAGTATCCCATGTTGTGCTTACAGCCAAAGCCCATGACAGCGAAATTGGATATCTCATACTGCAGATAACCGCATGATTCCAGATATTCGGCTCCGTGCATGTACATTCTGGCCTGGGTACGTTCCCCGGGCAAGGCGGTCTCTTTTGTTTTGACCCTGGCTGTGAGCCTGGTACCGGGTTCCAGTCCCAGGCCGTAGCAGGAGAGATGGTCAGGTCCGGCCTGGACTGCCTGCGCGAGCTCAGAAAGCCATCCTTTCAGGGTCTGGCCGGGAATACCCCAGATCAGGTCCAGGCTCATTCGGGCAAAACCTGCTTCCCGGATCATGCGCATCGCCTTGAGGGCCTGCCTGGTATCGTGGCCTCTTTCCAGGACTTTTAAGAGCTGGTCGTCCAGGCTCTGGATTCCCAGACTGATCCTGTTTATCCCCATGGAGGCGAGCACTTTCAGGTCTATATCACCCTGAATATTTTCTGGGTTGGCCTCCAGGGTGAATTCGCATCCGGGCAAAGGGTCGAAGTGTTTATAGACCGCCTCTACAATACGGGCAAGGGACTTCTGAGGCAACACTGTGGGGGTGCCGCCTCCGATATAGATACTGCTGATTCTTGTATTCTGCACCTGCCTGCTGCGGACCTGCAGTTCCTGCTGTACAAGCTGCAGGTAAACCCCGGCAGGCTCCTGGATGTACTCCTGGGAGGCAAATGCACAATAAGCGCACCTGCCGCGGCAGAAGGGGACATGGACGTAAAGCAGCATGGTTTCTCAGAAGGCTTATTATTGTTCATCAGAGGGGCCCAGTTTGCCCCTGAATCTTTCAAATTCGCTATATATACAGCCGCAATAATTCTGGCGATAAAGCCCCATGGCGCGGGACTGTTCATTTCCCTGGTGCCACCCGGTGCGAAAATCCTGGTCCAGGAATGTGCATTTCCCGGTTTCCAGGGATTTGCCGAGCATCTGGATCTGCTCAAAGGGCTGTATCCTGCTGAACATGAGAGTGGTGGCAAAAAAAGCAAACCCGCCCCGGAGGGCGACTGACCGGGTGCGCTCCAGACGCATCTGTTGGCAGAGAAAACACCGGTTGTCCTCACGAAAAACCACCTGGCGCAAAAAAAACCTGGGTTCTGCATCCCGGTCCTGAAAAATGATCCTGATTCCAAGCTCCCCGGCAGCCATTTCCGCCGCCTCTCTTCTTAAGAGATACTCCTGCAGGGGCTGGATGTTGGGGTTGTAAAAAAGTCCCATAACTTCGTATCCCTGTTCCAGAAGCACTCTGACGGGATAGACCGAGCAGGGGCCGCAGCAGACATGTAAAAGAACCCTTGGCCTCAATGCACTATTCCTCCCTGGGGAGAATGACTATCTGGTTCTCAAACTGCTGCTCCATATTGAACAGTTTATCTCTTTTGTTGTTCAGGAGATAGATGGCCAGATCAAGGTCTACCTGATACTTCAGGGGCGAAGGGCAGTTTTTCATTCTAAGCATCCTGTAAATATTTTTCTGGGCCTGCAGGGCCTGCCATTCCATGTTGCGGACTGTCCCGGTACCCTGGCAGCGCTGACAACCCTCCATGATAACGGACAAGGCGGAAATACCCAGCCTTTGGCGTACCAGCTGGATGAGTCCGAATCTAGACATGCGGCTTACATCGGTGCGGGCCTTATCGGACTTGAGGGCGGCGCGCAGGGTTTTTTCCACCTGGCTTATATGTTTTTTGTCCCGCATTTCAATGAAATCTATGACAATCTGTCCCCCGACATCCCGCAGCATCAGCTGCCTGGGGATATTTTCAGCTGCCTCCAGGTTGGTTTTGTAGGCCATTTCGCGAAAATCCTTTTCTCCGCCTACTTTTCCCGAATTGATATCCACGGCCATCAGGGCTTCCGTCTGGTCAAAAACCAGACGCCCCCCACTGGGAAGCTCCACTTCTCTGGAAAAAATCTGGTTGATCTGTGTTTCCAGATTGAAACGTTCCATAAGGGTCTTTTCGGGGTCATTGTGAATGCGGACCATCTTTTTGCGCCTTGGAAAGCTCAGGCTTACAAATTCCTGCACCTGCTGTACCACTTCCTCGTTGTCCACCCAGATCTCGGAGACGTCCTCAGTGAGATAGTCCCGAACTGCCCTGAAAGCCAGGTCCTTTTCTTCGTAGATCAGCGCCGGGCTTTTTTCGGACACCCCCTTTTTTCGGACTTCCTTCCACAAGCGTTTCAGAAACTGCAGGTCCCTGGACAGGGATGTCTTGTTCTGTCCCTCGCTGACTGTGCGAACGATTACCCCCAGGCCTTCGTCCAGTTTCAGTTCCTGCACTATACCCTTGAGCCTTTCCCTTTCTTTTTCGTCTTCGATTTTCCTGGAGATGCCAAGCTGTTCACGTCCCGGGGTCAATACAAAATAGCGCCCGGGCAGAGAGAGGTAGGTGGTAAGA
This sequence comes from Desulfonatronospira sp., assembly GCA_003563255.1. Classification (GTDB taxonomy): domain Bacteria; phylum Desulfobacterota; class Desulfovibrionia; order Desulfovibrionales; family Desulfonatronovibrionaceae; genus Desulfonatronospira. The sequence goes on from PWSL01000336.1 coordinate 10,422, forward strand.
AACGCCCCCTTGTTGCCGGTTGGTTCCTTGACTACCTGCACCAGGAGTTCCTGGCCGGGCTTGAGGACCTTCTGCAGCGGGGGGTATTTGTAGCCCTTGGCGGGGGTGACCTCAGACTGGTAATATTCAGGGTGCACTTCATCCACCTGAAGAAATCCGTTCTTGCCGGAACCGTAATTGATGAATGCAGCTTGCAGAGCCTGATCTACGTTGTGAATTTTGCCCTTGTAAATATTGCCCTTGGTTTTGATCTGCCCCAGCATCTCCACGTAATACTCCTGGATGACCCCGTCCAGGGACAGTGCCAGCTCGATCTGCTCACCAGGCAGAACGCTCAAAAACATCTTCCTTTTTCGTTTTTTTGCGGTACTCATTTTAATTTCCTTTAATTATATAAAATTTGTGTTTACCATTGTCATGGACCTGAATTTCGCCGTTGCCGGCCAGGGTCTCCAGAACGGTTGCTGTTTCCCCGGGGGCTGTGCCCAGGGCGGTACAGATCTGTTGCAGGGTTTGAGGTCTGCGGCGTATAGAATCAAGTATAGTCGAGGGCCGGGCGGACCTTTTCTTCACAGGATGCTTTTGCCGGACCTGTACGGACCGAATGGCCGCTTTCAGCGTCTGCCGCCAATCCTGCAGGGTCTTATGGTCTGGAGCTTTCTGTTTAATATGCGCCCCTGGACGGCTCATGCATGTCAGGTCCACCCGCTGATGCTGCAGGTCTTTTATAAAGAGAGCTGTTTTTTCCAGGTTCTCCAGGGAATCGTTGATCCCGGACACCAGCAGGATTTCGAGCAAGACCTGCCCGGAAAAATCATTGCAGAAAAGTTGCAACCCCCTGATAATATCATGGATTTGCAAGCCGCAACAGGGTCGATTCAAAAGCAAAAATTCGTCCTGGATCAAAGTGTCCAGAGATGGCAGCAGAGTATCTGCCTGCATGAGTTCTTTTCGTACCTGAGCGTCTGCAAGCAGCGAAGAATTGGTCAGTACTGCCACAGGGATGTGAGGTGCAAGCTTTTTGACGCCATGGATAATTTCCCCCAGCCCAAGATTCAAACAGGGTTCGCCCTCTCCCCCCAGGGTGATATGATCCGGCTCTGTTTCAGGGTTTTCGGCCAGCCAGTCCTTAAATTCCGCCAGTACAGACCCGGGATCTGCATAATTTTTTCTTTCCATAGTCTTATGCAGGGTCGGCCCGGACTCGCAGTACAGACAGTCGAAAGAGCAGATCCGGCCTCCCAGGAGGTCGATTCCCAGGGATCTGCCCAGCCTGGATGATAGAACCGGTCCAAATATATAATCAGGCATTGCAGGTATGACCTCCTGTACAAATGCTTGACATTTCAACAGCCTTGAGATCCTGTACAAAACAGGCTATAATGTTTTTTCTGGTATCTGTTCACTTGAGATTTCAAATAGTTATACC
>PWSL01000457.1 GCA_003563255.1 Desulfonatronospira sp.
GGTGTTATTTTCTACAATCATTTTGCCATTAATCAGGACAGAATTTACGGGACAGGATACTAGTGACTTACTCCTGAAACCCTGTCACAAAAAACAAGAAACTTGGACAGGATTAACAGGATTGATTACCTTTTGGCCTGGCTTCCGCCTGTCACGCCTGTGGCGTGATTGAATTGCTCGCAGAGCAAGCCCGAAGGGCATTAAACTGGGAGCCAGGACAAAAATGATTCTCTCTTCATCAATCTCTTAATCTATGCCTGCCACGCGTCTTTGGCGTGGTTAATCCTGTCAAAAAAGCTCTTGTCTTTATTGGGTTACGGGCACAGCCCTCGTTAGGATCTTTTTGAGTTCCTTTTTTACAGCGGGCAGGATGTGCTCCACGATTTTTTGGGTGCCCGCATCGTTTGGATGCACCCCGTCAGGCAGGGTTAATTCCGGATTCTGGGGTATGCCGGGGAGAAAATCCGGACAAAGCGGCACCTGTCTGGAACTGGCAATCTCCCGGTAAATTTTATGAAAATCCTCGTCGTAACCTGGATAATAACCCTGCAATGACTCAAATCCAGCCAGCAGTACCCGGGCATTTGACTCCAGGCAGGCACTGATGATCTGGTCCAGATTGGTCCGGATTTCTCTTAAGGGCAGTTCCATGAAAAAATCATTGGGACCCAGTTCCACAAGGACCAGGTCCGGGCGTAATCTGAGCAGACCGTCCAGACGCCTCAGGCCGTCCAGAGTGGTGTCCCCTGATATCCCCCCGTTAATGACGCTTACCTCCCAGCCTTCTTCTGTCAGGGCTTTTTCCAGCCTGGAGGCGAAAGACATTCCCGGCCCCAGTCCGTATCCGGCTGTGAGGCTGTCGCCCAAAGCTAAAATTGTAATCATAAACTCTCCTTAAAATGACAACTTTTATTCTCCAGCTGATATCACTACAGCGACACTTTGTGTAAATTATCGCCTCGGCCACCGGGGACAGGCACTTATGCCGACATCAAACCGAAAAAACGGCCGGACTATCCGACGGCAAAAGAGCCAGTCCCCTTCCAGCTTAAATAAAGTGTCGCTGTAGTGATAACTGATCCCCACAAACAGATAACAACTTCTTTTTTTGTAACAGGGTATCAGGATTAAGTCACTGACAGTGTCTGTCTGACTATTTGCAGCTGCATTACAGGCAATAAAAAGTCCGGCAAGGTAACCATTCAGGGGGCACTCAGTTGAAGTTCCTGGCACAAGGTCTGGGGACTGTCCCCGCTTAGTACTATCTTTGAAGGTTCACACAACTTAGCGTTTGTCATTTTCTAATTTTGCAGGAAAGGTTTCGCGGGGACTGTCCCCGGGCCGTTGCGGTCCCCGGGCCGTTGCGGCACCCCCTGAATGGTTACCCGGCAAGGCTGGCCGCGGAATCTGATGGATAAGTCCGGGCTGACCCAGGGGTCGGCACGTAAGGCATCAACTGTTTCCCCTTGATTTTTAAAGGAAACCGTAATAGGTTTACTGCTAACGCTGACTGAGCCCTAAACCCAATTTATAGTCTCCCTGTCCAAAAATGGGACTGTCCCCGCAACAATAATATTTGGTTACAGGTATTTATCACTACAGCGAAAGTTATAAAATTCAGAACGGTATCTCAATTGTATGTTCCGCTTTAGTGCCTTACTCCTGAAACCCTGTCACAAAAAACAAGAAACTTTTCTTTATTGGGTTGCGGGCAAAGCCCGCTTTAGTGTTATCTTAACCTTGAATAAGGCCGCGGGGAGTATGCCCAATATTCCCAACCCTTAAGTTATTTATGTTCAAAACAATACGTGCCAGGCTTGTAGCAATTATCGCACTGATTTTATTGCTTACAGCCGTGATTGTCATCTATTTCACCCACAGGGACGTAGGCCGGGAAATGACCAGGGTAGAGCAGAACAATGCCGAGAATATCCTTAACTCGGTCTATCTGAATATCCAGGGGGTTTACCGGGGCCTTATCTTTGACCGGGTAAACAGAATCGATGAGGCAAAAAAGCGCCTGCACCGGGAAACCCGCATTATTCTTACGGGTCTGGAACTGTCTGCTGACACGGCAGGAGAGATACATAATGAAGACCAGAGATCACGCAGGGAAAAATCCATAGAATGGCTGCAGGCTCTTCAGTCCGGCAGCACTGATTTTTTTGCAGCGGATGCCCAAAACAACATCTTCTTCGCCTCCGAAAATGAGCTTGTAGGACAAAACCTGGAAACGATGCGGGATATCAGGGGTGAGCCCCTGTCAGATGCGGTCAACCTAGAAGACAGAGGTTATGAGCAGTACATTGTCTTTTCACCCGGGACCAGGGAAGTCCCCGGAGGTCAGAACCTGGCATATTTAAGCTATTTTCCGGGCTTTGAGTGGATCCTGGGGGCCTTTGTGGACATCTCTTCCATTGAAGAAGCGGAACAGGACAGGATGGACCAGCTGATCAAGGAGCTTGAGAGCCAGTTCAGGCAGGCCCGCTTAGCTGAAAGCGGCTCCCTGTTTATTTTTGATCAGGACAGCGAACTGGTAATTGAGCCGGAGGATTTTGCAGGCAGTCCGGAGTTCGGGACCCTGCTGCAGGAGGTGGCCCGGCAGAGCCGGGACCAGGAACTGGCCCGCAGCCGTATGTATGTCGGTGAAGAGGCCATGCTTGTCCTCACCAGGTATTTCAGACCCCTGGACTGGTACTTAAGCGCCATGATCCCAGAGGCCGAAATCCAGGCTCCAGCCAGGGGGGTGGTTCAGAGGCAGTCCTGGATCATCATGGGCATTTTTTTATTAGGGGCAACGGCAGCCATCTATTTCGTACGCCATATATCCAGACCTCTGGCCCTGCTGGCCGGGCACACCAGGGATCTGGCAGGCAGGGATCTGACATCTGACGACTTTGATGCGCAGCAGATCGTCGCCCTCACCAGAAAGCATCACGATGAGGTGGGGGAACTGGCCGGCTCATTTCTATACATGCAGGAAGAGCTCAAAAACAATGTCCGCAAGCTCCTGGAAACCACTGCAGCCAAGGAGAGATACGAAAGCGAACTCTCCCTGGCCCGGGATATCCAGATGAGCATAGTGCCCAGGAAGTTTCCAGCCTTCCCGGACATCAGGGAGTTTGATCTTTTCGCCATTCTTGAGCCTGCCAGGGAGGTGGGTGGCGACCTGTATGATTTTTTCCTGCTGGATGAACAGCACCTGTGTTTCACAGTGGGAGACGTATCAGACAAGGGCATGCCTGCGGCACTGTATATGGCCATTACCAGGACCCTCATCCAGAGCCATGCCGCCAAGGAAAAGTCCCCGGCCGGGATAATGACCCGGGTGAATAACGACCTGAGCAGGGACAACCCCAAGAGCATGTTTGTCACCCTCATCATCGGCATCCTGAACATGTCCACCGGCGAGATCAGATACGCCAATGCCGGGCACAACCTGCCCATACTCATGGACGCCCAGGGCGGGCTTTCTTTTGTCAAGGGCATAAGCGGCCCCGTGGCCGGGGCCATGGAAGACCTGCCCTACAGGGAGCTTCTGGTAACCTTGAACCCTGGTGAAAGCCTTTTTCTGTATACCGACGGCGTTACCGAAGCCATGAACCAGAAACAGGAACTCTTTTCCGATGAAAGGCTGCTGCAGACGGCCATGCAGGCCAAAAACCAGGAACTGCAAAAGCTTTTGCATGACATCCGTGAAGAGATCAAGACATTCTCGGCAAATTTTCCCCAGTCCGACGACATCACCATGTTTATCCTGAAATACCACGGGGCAGGCGATTACTGAAAACTTGACAGGTACTGATCACATGCACTTCAGACTGAAGATATTCACGGCTACCCTGGCCATCCTTCTTTTTACCCTGGTTCTCAATTCCGTTTTGAGCATCTCCTCCTTTGAAAAGATATACTCCAGGTCCCTTGTATCCATCATGGAATCCAGGGCGGTAAACCTCAAGCAGGACATTGAGCGCGGAATCCTGCTGGGCAAGCCCCTGGACGCCTTTGAGGGCATGGACGACATGCTGGCTGAATTCCTGGATGCCAATCCCAGGGTGGATAACGTGGCCGTGAGCATGGATCCCGGGGAAATAATCTATTTCAAGGGGGCAGAAGAAAATGGTTCCAGTCTTCTTGCCCGGCATGCGCAGGAATTTGAAGGGCAAGAGGAACCCCACGCCGTTTTTGACCGGGACAGATACATTTTATATCTGCCCATAGTCCACAGGGCTGAACAACAGGCCCACGGAGGGTTGCTCCTCTCCTTTTCCCGGGCAGTGATACTGGAGCGCATCACTCAAATGATCAAGGGTGCCCTGAGCCGCCTGGGCTGGTCCCTGGGGGGCACTGCCCTTGTTCTGGTGGGCCTTCTGGGTCTTTTCGTGGTCCGCCCCATCAGAAAGGACCTGGAAAGAATCAGGCAGGCCCTTTTGCCCTTTACCCGGGAACACAAAACAGCCGGCGCACAGGACGTGACCCATGAAGAACCGGATAGCCGGTTCAGCCCGGTTTCTAAAGACGGAAAAACCCATAAGGCCGGGCCTGCTGCGCCCGGATCCGGCCGGACGCCCCTGACCCAGAAATTTCCTGATTCAAGGATAATTCGCAACGATATTGTGAGCCTTGGCAGCTACCTGCAGGAGATAGCTCTGGAGCTTGAGTCCAGAGGCAAAGAGGCCACAGAATCTCCAGGGCGCTCTTTAAAAGAAATTGCAGACGGCCTGGAAAGCTGCAGCAACGAGATTGCCGGGCACCTGGAAAACGAAGAAATACCCCATGAGCTTAGACGTGAACTGGAACAGATCATCAGGGACAGCCGGCAGGCCGCCGGAGTCCTTGGCGAAACTAAAGAGGGGAGGTACGCATCAGGCTTCAAAGAGCCTTCAGCTGATACATCAGGCAGGGGAGGCGGCTTATGAAACCGGACCTGAGCCTGAAAGTAAATGTGTTCCTGGTGGCTGTGGCGGTGATCATACTGGGGCAGGCTGCGTATTCTTATTTCAATATAAATGCTTTTCAGTCCAGCCATGTGAGCACCATCAGGGAAAAGGCCCAGAGCGCCGGCCAGAACCTGAAAAATGACCTGGAATATGTCCTGGACATGGGCATCTCCCTGGAGAGGATAGCCAGGCTTGAGGACAACCTGGAAAATATCCTCGCCGACCTGCCTGAGGTAGAGTTCATGGAGATCACCGACACCAGGGACTATACACTTTTTTTTGCCGACCATAACCAGGCCCTGGACATTGAGCCCGGCACCAGCAAGTCCGATTTTGTCCACAAGCCCTACGTTTCTGAGCTGTCCCGCAAGGGCCTGACTCCTGAAGACACGGACATATCCCTGCCCCTGAAGGCGCAGGGGCAGATCCAGGGCCACATCAACATGCACATTTCCGGAAGCGTCATCCACGCCCAGTCCAGGCAGATCATGTGGGACATGCTCACAGTCATGTTCACCTCTCTTCTGCTGACCTTTGAATTTCTCACCTTTTTCGTCATCTACTATATAAGTCATCCATTAAGCGTGCTGCGCCGGGACATCTCCCGCAGCTATCCGCGGCTTATGCCCGTGGACAGGGACAGGTACGCTTCCCTGGGCGAGATAAGCGTGCTGGCGGATTATTATAACTCCATAATAAAAAACCAGGCCCAGAGATTTGCCACAGGTCTGCGGGGCTTTCTTCCGGATCTGTCCCAGGGGCTTTCTGCACCGCCCCGGCAGCAGACAGAAAAAATATCCGGCCTGGTTCAGGAGCTTGAAGCACCTGAATCCAGCCATCCTCAAGCACCCCAGGCTGCCCTGCAGAAAATCAGGGTCTGCCTGCAAAAGGTCAACACCTACTGGAGTGACCTGGCCATAAGCATGGAAGGCGGCAGCAGGACCCGGGCACCAGCAGACCGGGATGAAGCTTCCGGGTCTGTCCCCTACTCCCTCATCAGGCCTCTTATCTTTCTTTTCATCATGGCCGACGGATTCAGCCTGTCCTTTTTCCCCATGTATGTTGACTCCCTTTATGAGCCTATTATGGGCCTGTCCCGGGAGATGATAATAGGCCTGCCCATTGCCGCTTTTATGCTTACCATGGCCGTATCCATGCCCCTGGCCGGATCCATGACCGATTCCAGGGGCTGGTTCAGACCCCTGATAATCGGGCTTTTACTGAATGCTGCAGGGCATTTTCTAACAGCCATGGCCCAGGATATTCTGTGGCTTATAGTATTTCGCTGCCTGGCAGCTGTGGGCCTGGGCGTGGTTTTCATGTGCTGCCAGCGCTTCGTGATTGACAATACCAGCCTCAAGGCCAGGTCCATGGGCATGGCCGGATTCCTGGCCGCCTTTTTCAGCGGCGATATCTGCGGCACGGTCATAGGGGCCATGCTGGCGGAAAGAATCGGTTATGCAAACGTGTTCTATGTAAGCGCCTTGTTCACCTGCCTGGCCCTGATTTTCGCAGTTCTGGTCTTCAGGGGGGAGTTCAGGCCGGCAAAACCGCAATCGTCGGGGGGCTTCGGCCTTCCCTTCAAAGCCTCCCAGCTTTTCCAGGTCTTCCGGGACAGGGAGTTCGCGGCCGTGCTCTGGCTGCAGGCCATCCCGGCCAAGCTGGTCCTGGTGGGATTTCTGTTTTTCTTTGTCCCCCTTTACCTGAGCAGCATTGACGCCCTGCAGTCCAATATAGGCCGGGTGATCATGTGCTACGGCATATGCCTCGTTTTTGCAGGCCCGCTTATATCGCATCTTTTCCCCCAGGTATATCTTCGCAAATACTTCATACTCCTGGGCGGGCTCATAACTGCCGGGGCAATGCTTTCTTTCGCCCTTTTCAGCGGTTTCATACCCATCCTGGTCATGGTCATAATGCTGGGCATAGCTCACAGCTTTTCCGTATCCTCCCAGGCCTCGGTGATCTCTGAAACTGATATCGTAAAAAAGCTTGGCCCGGGGGCAGGCATGGGCATATACCGCTTCTGGGAAAGGGCCGGCAACGTGGCCGGGCCGCTGGTAATGGGCTTTCTCATCGCCAGGGTGGGCTATGAAAGCTCTGTGGTGCTTTTCGGAATACTGACCCTGGTCAGCAGTATCTTGTACCTGGGCTTTCTTATCCGCAGAAACTGGCTCAGCCCTTGAATCAGATGTATCTGTTTAGCGCTGTTAAGGAAAGCAGGGGACAGTCCCGCACTTATTTTTCTGATGAATAAGTTACAGCCATGAGATTTACAAAAATAAGTGCGGTACTGTCCCAATTGGGATAAGAGCACTGCTTTATCTTGGGTTGCGGGCATAGCCCGCTTTGGAAAAATAAGTGCGGGACAGTCCCCATGCCACATGCAAAGCGCTAAACAGATACAATCAGGTCATGAATACCTGAAACTTCTGCCTGAGGATTTATGGACAAATACTTTTCTTTTCTGGACAATCAGATAAACGATCTATTGCGTGTGGACATAGGCTTCAGCACCTGCCCGGCAGCGGATATCTATCCCCTGCAGCCGGAAGTACTGGAGGGATACCAGAAACGACACGGGCTTATCCGGAAGTTTCAGGACATAACTGCTGATCTTTTTCGGGCTTCCCTGGCTCAAGAAGCCGACCCTGCCATTGCCGGGCTTATTATCAATGAACTGCCCCAAAGCTTCGGCTGGATCTGGCATAGAGAACTACACGAGCGGGCCCGGGAAATGGGGATTTCACTGCAGCCCGCTTTTTTTCGCACCGATGAAGTTGTGCCTGGAAAAATCTCGGAAATTCAGAGCCCGGGGTCTTTGTGGTGCCAGTGCGAGCAGCTCTACTCTTTTTATGAGCATTTCAGCCAGGATTTTAAAAAAAAGCCCGTTTTTCCCGGGTCCATGGCCGGGCAGTTCGCCAGAGACCTGAAGAAACACCTGGATGACCAGCCCCTGGTGCACCACCTCCTGGACAACGCCTCCATCCAGTCCGGAATGCGTTTTTTCCTGCAGCGCACCAGGGACCACGGGGTCAGATATTTCGGATACGACAAAGACGTAAGCGCCTATGACTGCAACTTTATCCGGGCCCATGCCTTTCACGGGCTTATGTCCGACAACTACTTCAAAACCCGTTTTGATGCCTGGCAAAACAAGAGGCTGCACTACGACCTGCCCCCGAGCATTGTCTTTGACGAAAAAATCCCCCTGATTTTCCCTTTCTGGAAAAAGACCAGGGATATGTACCCCGACGAAATCCGGGAGATCTTCCCTTATACTACCCTGGTGGACCCGGAAAACATTGTCCTGGAAGACGGGGAGCGCATGGATATTCATGAATTTTTCCAGCTGCCCAGGAAAAGAAGGGATTATTTCCTCAAGTATGCCGGATGCGACCTGGACGCCAACTGGGGCAGCAAAGGGGTCTACTCCATGCAGGCCATGACCGGAAAAACCGCCGGGCGGATAAAATCTTTGCTCACTGAAGGGTATAAGCACAACAGATACTGGATCCTGCAGAAAAGTTACTCGGTCAAAGAAGATATCGCCTACCTGGACAGGTCCAGTGGATTGCAGGAGACAACCGCCACTGCCAAGTACAGCGGATTTTACGGGCCGTGCGGGCTCATGGGTATCCTGGTCATGCACCGGCCTTTCTACAAGGTCCACGGGGCCGGGGATACCATCGTCAGTATATGCTGAGAGCTTATTGCCCGGAATTGACTGGACGTAACTCTTGATAGGGGAGATATGCCTATTTGCCTGTCTGCCAGGCGGGTAATGCCTTGCTGGGGATTTTTATTCTTCAAAACCGTGTGTGCGGAGCACCCGTGTGAAGCCTGAAGGCTTCCCGTGCCTAAGAAGATTTTTTTTGGCACGGGCAACTTCGTTGCACACCCCGGTGAAACCCGCTGCGCGGAGACAAAAGTCTGTTTCACGGGGCGAGCGGGCGGCTCTGCCGCTCACGGTTAGAGAGTACGCCTCAAGTCTATTCCCGGTGGCGATTGCTGGCACCCCCTGAATGGTTACGACTGGACCTTGTCCGGGAAACAATTTAAAGTTCCATCACATTTTAAAATAATTGGAGCAGGTTATGCTAAAGTTTTTCAGGCTGCAGAACATGGCTTTTATCTGCCTGATCCTGGCCGGAATTCTTCTGGCCTCTCCGGCATTTGCGCAGGAGAAGAAGTACCGGGTGGGCTATATCGAGGGAGGTTCGTACTGGCTTTTTTCGGACTCGCTGCGGGCTGTAAGGGATTCTTTGCATGCCCGGGGGTGGCTGGAAAAAATAGATTTCCCCGGGGATGCTCACTACAGCCCGGGGTGGGACAGGGACGAGCTCCTGGAACAAGAGGCCCGGGAGCTGATGCAAAGAGACGACCTGGACCTGGTCCTGGCCGCAGGCACTGATGCCACCCGGGCCATACTTGCGGCCAACAACCATGAAACCCCCATTGTGGCCATGGCCGTCTCCGACCCTGTGGATTCGGGTTTTGTTCAAAGCACCCAGGACTCTGGTGTGGACAATTTTACTGTACGCCTGGATCCGGAAAGATATCCGCGCATGTTCGATATTTTCCACCAGATCGTGGAATTCGACCGCCTGGGGGTGATCTATCCGGACACCGAGAGCGGCAGGCAGTTTACAAACCTTGGAGCCGCCAGGCGGATAGCCGCTGAAAGGGGGTTTGAACTCCTGGAATACGACAGAATCACTACAGAATCCGTCCAGGACTGCTTAGAAGGGATCAGGCACCTCCTGGATAAGGGCATGGATGCCTTTTTCATTCCCTCTCTTCTGGCCTTTGACTGGGAAAGCAGCGATGTGGACAAGATCCTTAGCTTTCTGCGGGAGCAGGGAATACCCACCTTTGCCAGAAATGGCTCCCGGGATGTGGAGGCCGGCGCTCTAATGGGCTTTTCAACCGTGGACTTCAGCAGGAGAGGCAACTTTCTGTCTCAAATGATAATTGATATCCTTGAAGGCAAACAGCCCAGATCCCTGAACATGGTGGACAGAGGCGCACCCAAGATATCCTTCAACATCCAGGTAGCCAACGAAATAGGCTTCAACCCTCCCTTTGAACTCCTGGCTGCCACGGACGAACTATACCGCGAAATCACCCTGCCTGAAAACAGGCTGGTGGAGTGATTAACCTCTTTCAGGGAACAGTCTCTGGAAAACGATCATACACCCTGTCCGCTGCCAGCATCAGGTCCAGGGGTAGATCCACATTCATCCTCTCTGCGGAGCTGGTGTTGATGGTAATGTTTACTTCCCTGGGCTTTTCCACTGAAATATCCCCCGGCTTTTCCCCCTCAAGGATCCTTTTGGCCATGGTTCCGGTCTGCAGGCCCATACTGTGGTAATCTATGCTCAGGGAGGCCATGGCCCCTTCAGCCACAGAGCTGGGGTCTGCAGCATACAGGGGAACGTCATGCAAGGCACACAGCCGAGCCAGAATTGATACGTGCTGGACAACATAGTTGTCCGTAGAAATGTACAGTGCCTGCACCCTGTCCAGTATTCCCAGGGCTGCATCCTGTACATCGCCCCCGGGGCCGACAGGGGCCGTCAGCAGCTCCAGGCCGGAATCCCCTGCCATTTCCTGCAGTTTTTTTTTGATCATGACCGCGTTTTGCTCGAATTCGGAAAACACAATGCCCAGTGCTGAAATCCCGGGATGCACCCAGGTGATCATATCCAACTGTTCGCGCACAGGGCTCATATCGGTAAGTCCGGTAACCCGTCCTCCGGGCTTGTGCATATCCGTTATAAGCCCTGCGCCAACCGGATCAGTGACCGCTGAAAAGACAATATCTACAGATTCCATTTTCCGGACAGCCTCCTGCGATGCCTGGGTACCCAGAGTGATTACCAGATCGGGATCAAGTTCGCTTATCTTTGTTATATGATCCTTTTCATTTTTGCCTTCATCCTGCTCCCGGTTCATGAATACCTGGGTAAATTCGATTTTTACATCCTTATCTTGAAAATGCTGGATAACCCCGGATGCTGCTTCATCCAGAGCCGGATGCCTGATGGAGTGCAGAACTGCCACCCTGAAGTCCTGCGCCCATGCAGAACTCAAGCTTCCAGGTAAGCCCACGGCATTAACAAGCAGGAATAATAAACCGGACAACAGATGAATTCGCTTCAAGGTTCAGCTCACCTCCAGGACAACCTTCAGGGCCTGGCCGCTACGGGCCGTTTCAAAGGCCTCCAGGGCCTTGTGCAGGGGATAGCGGTGTGTGATCAGGTGCTCCAGGGGCATGTCCGGGAACCTGTGCATCATCTCCAGAGCGTGGCTGAACTGCCCGCAGCGTGATCCCACCAGGGTGATTTCGTTCACCACCAGCGGGGCCAGGTTTACCTCGCCCTGCAAGGCCACTGTGGACTTGAGCACAATGGTCCCCCGGGGCCGACACAGGTCCATGGCCTGCTCAATCCCCCTGCCCGAGCCTGTGGCTTCCACCACGACATCTGCTCCCGGCTCTATGCCTTCTCCCCGCAGGGAGGTCTCAAGACCGCGCCACCGGGCCAGCTCCAGCTTGCCCTGGTGATGCCCCCCCAGGGTCACCCGGCCTGCAGCCGTGGCCAGGACCCAGGCGCAGAGAATGCCCAGGCGGCCGTCTCCCAGAACCACCACCCTTTCATTGCCCTGCAGGGGAACCTGCTCCAGGATCTCACAGGCCGCAGCCAGTGGCTCGGTTAAAACCGCCCTTTCCTCAGAAAGACCATCGGCGCTGAACAGGTTGGTCACCGGCAGTACACAGTACTCGGCCATGCATCCGTCAAGGCCAGAAATCCCCAGAGTGCTGCGTTTGGGACAGTGACGGCCAAGCCCTGCCATGCACCACTCGCAGACTCCGCAGGCCGCATTTATCTCCCCCAC
>PWSL01000380.1 GCA_003563255.1 Desulfonatronospira sp.
TCTTTCTTGTTCCCAGGCTCCAGCCTGGGAACAAGAGGTAACCAGGAACGAAGAACCAGGAACCACGAACCGATTTTAACGACCAACATGTTGTTCCGAAATTTGTGCTAAGCGCCTAAATTGGTTCTTGACATAAGAAAAGTATCATGGATATATTAATAATCTTATTCAAGCAATTTGAAAAAATAATAAATATCAGGAGGATTTGACTTTGCCCAACATCAGATCTGCAGCCAAGAGACACAGGCAGAATCTTAAAGCCAGGGAAAGGAACAAGGCTGTAAAGACCCGCATCAAAAACGTGACCAAGGCAGTCTACCAGGCAGTGGACCATAAAGATCCCGCCAAAGCATCCATGGCCATCCAACAGGCTGCTTCCACTCTAGACAAGGCAGCCCAGAAACGGGTCATTCACTGGAAAAAAGCCGCCCGCAAGATTTCCCGGCTAAACAGGATGGTCAACACATTACAGAGCACTCATTAACAAATATCTACAGGGTGGGGATATCAGGCCCCGCCTTTTTCCCCCAGGTCCCTCTTTTCCTGATTGCCCATAGCCCTGAAGTGGTATCAGTTCAGCGCTTTGCATGCGGCACGGGGACTGGCTTCTTCCGGGACCCACTTTTCCCAGAAAATGAGTCATTTCGAGTACAAAATGATGCTCAAGTGGGTCCCGGAGTTGCCTGTCCCCTGCTTTCCTTAAAAGTGCTAAACAGATACCTGAAGTGAAACTCTCTTCTTATCTGGTTTGCGGACAAAGCCAGCCTTGGAACCTTTTTTCAGCCAGTTCAACAGGTGTGTACCGCCTGCTCAGCAATCCGTCTTCCGTTGTCCTGCCTCCATCATCCGGCTTCCATTATCGGATATCGAAAAAATCCAGGGCAGGCATGCCGGGAATCGCTCCCATAAGGCTCAGGTAACTGCCAAAAGCAGTCAGGCCCGCCTTGTGCCGGGATTCGAGTCCATAATCCATCATCTGCCAGTAATTCCGGATCTGCTCCGGGGAAAAATCTTTATCAGGATACCTGCTGCAAAGCTCACTGTACATGCTGCACACCTTGTGCCTGGCATCCAGGAGTTCCCGGGCCAGATTTCTTAAAAGAGTTTTCTGCTCTGATTCCAGGTCGCGTCTGACTATCCACAGGGCAAACACGAAGGGCAGGGCGGTCATATTGCTCCATTCCTGCGCCAGGTCCATGACAAGCAGATCCCCGGGAGGATCCAGGAAAATGCGCAGGGCATGGTCGCCTATTTCAAGAAAGGGTTTGCCGGTAGACATTCCATGACCAGGTTGAAGGTCCTTCCAATGCGGTGCAGGAAGCTTCCAGTGATAATGCCAAAGGATCCTCAGCAAGGCTCGGGAAGTATCCGATGCATTGGTCAGGTAAACCTCCCCCCCCTGTCTGGCATACTCTTCAAGGTTGTGAAAAGGGAAGGGCAGGCAGAAAAGAACGCTTTGGACCTGCGAAGAGGCACTGATGCTCAAATCCGGAAGAAGGAGGTATTCTTCCGCCCGGATCAGGTATTCAATGGAGGAAGAAGGTGAGACGTGAATCTCTTTCCTGGCCAGGCACCTGTTCAGGCTGGAAGGATGTCCGTTTACAAAACTGATGTCGTTTCGCTGGAAGTGCTTTATAATGTAAAATAGGGGCCAGATATTCAGGTAATCTATTCGACCGACTTTCAATGACTTGCTCATGAAATCCTCCTTGCCTTGGGCTGCCTGAGAACATAAAATATTTGCCATGCGCAATATATATATAAAGATGGCACCCTTGCTTACTTCTTTTGCAGCGGCCTGGTCCAGAAGCATATATTACCACAGGACCAACTTTGACAAGATCCGGGCACTGCGCTGCCGCAAAAAGCCGATAGTCTTTGCCATTTATCACAATGAGTTCTTTCCTCTATGCTACCTGCACCGCAACGAGGGGATAATTGTTGTGGTGAGCGCAAGCCGGGACGGGGAAGTTATTGCCAGGGTCCTGGACAGTCTGGGATTCAACCTGGCCCGGGGGTCCAGTTCCAGGAAGGGAATGCAGGCCATGCTGGCAGCCATGCGTCAGATGCATGCAAAGGGCATGGATGCAGTTTTAACTGTGGACGGTCCAAGGGGGCCCAGGCACATCGTGAAGCCCGGTATTGTATATCTGGCTTCCAAAATCCAGGCCCATATCGTACCCGCCAGGGTCAGAATGAGCAACCGGCATGTCTTTACAGGCTCCTGGGACAGGTTCAAACTGCCATGGCTTTGGTCCAGATGCGAAGTTATATATGGCAATCCATACATGTTGCCTCCAAAGCCGGGCTCAGCAGAGCTTGTCCACCAGGCCCGGACCCTTGAAAATAAAATGAACCTTCTTCTTGATTGACACTTACTTGAAGCTGCAAATCATGCTCCAAAGGCACAAAAACACATTCAAGCGGGTGCCGGAGCCAGTCCCTGATTTAACCAGCCACACATTTTATAAGTTGCCTTGCAGGGCTACTTGAAGCTGAGCTTTAACCAGCCACACATTTTATCCCAATTTCCGGATTTACAAGTCAACATATTGAATTTCTTGGTTATTTTAATATTTATATATTATCAAAGTTTACATAATTTACATTATGGGACAAAAATAAACGGCCAAAAAAGGGGTGTTGCATGGCTACAAGCAACACCCTAATGAACGATTAATCCCGGGTACAACACAACATCCCGGTCCCCGCATGTAAGATGTGACTGCAAAAAGTCACTTTTGCAGTCACAGACGTCAGAGATCAGACGTCAGATGTCAGTAAAATCAAAGAGTTATATAGATTGTTGATTTCTGAATTATTCAATTTCTCGACTTTTTGCAGGTGCATCATGTAAACATAAAACCAGGCTAAGATGTTGCGATATTGCCTGGATCTATAAAAACGTATCTGTTTAGCGCTTTACATGTGGCACGGGGACTGGCTCTCCCCGCACTTATTTTTAGCGTATGTGAAAATCATTACAGAAAAAATTAGTGCGGGGGTGCCTGTCCCCTGCTTTCCTTAAAAACGCTAAACAGATACTTAAAAACCTTCTTTCCCGGATTTGATTTTTTTCAGGTACTTATCCCGGCAATCATAGCTGCAAAA
>PWSL01000028.1 GCA_003563255.1 Desulfonatronospira sp.
GCCTTTTCCTTGCGGGTTCTTATTCCCGCAAGGAAAAAACATGCTTCTTCAATCTCTTTTATCTGTGTCAATCTGTGTGATCTGTGGGCTAAAAACTCTTATCTTATCTGGGTTGCGGGCAAAGCCCGCGTTAGAAAAATAAGTGCGGGGGTGCCTGTCCCCTGCTTTCCTTAATCGCGCTAAACAGATACTGCAATATTTACTTGACCATATAAAGATGATAATAGTATATCAATTTTCAGAAAATTCAGAAAATACAACCCACAGACAAGGAGGAACCTTTATGCCTGAAAAAAAATCACCCGAAAAAGCCGGGCTGTCAGCCTGGTCTTTATTCACCGCAGTGCTTCTCTTACTGCTCTGGCCGGCAATGGCCCCGGCCTCGGACAAGGACAGCCTGGATATCATGGTCAGCATTGCCCCGCAAAAATACTTTGTGGACAGGATCGGGGGGGAGTTGACCGATACCACCGTACTCCTCCCGCCAGGGGCCAGTCCGCACACTTTTGAGCCCAGGCCCTCCCAGATCAGGAAACTCGGCCGGGCAGACCTGTACATGGCCATAGGAGTTGAATATGAAAATGCTCTTTTGCCCAGGATCAAATCCACACACCCGGACCTGGAAATAGTCCGCCTGGACCGGGGCATTCAGAAAATCTCCATGCTGCAGGACTGCGATCACGACCATGACCACGGACATGATCATGAGCATGACCACGGGCATGATCACGACAACGGGCATGATCATGATCACGGTCATAATCACAACCATGGGCACAACAACCATGATCATGGGCATGGGCATGATCACCATCATGATCACAACGGACATGATGGCCTGGACCCGCACGTGTGGCTCTCACCGGATCTGGCCATGATAATCGCGGACAACGTCTACCGGGCCCTGTCCCGGGCCATGCCCGGGGCAGAGGCTGAGTTCAGGGATAATTACCTTGCCTTTATTCGTGAACTTCTTGAGCTGGACCAGGAAATCAAGTCTGTCTTCAGTGATGTCCCGCCCGGCAGCAAATTCATGGTCTTTCATCCGGCCTGGGGCTACTTCGCCCGGGCCTACGGCCTTGTCCAGGTTCCTGTGGAAGTGGAGGGGCGCGAGCCCAGATCTGCTGATTTAAAGGAGCTTATTGACACAGCCAGGGATGAAGGCATAAAAGTCGTATTCGTATCTCCGCAGTTTTCCAGACGAAGCGCTGAAACCATAGCCGACTCCATAAACGGAGAGACTGTTTCCATTGACCCCCTGGCAGAGAACTGGAAAGAAAACATGCTCACCGTGGCCGAAAAATTCAGAAAGGCCATGGAGCACTGATAATCAGGCAGCAAATGCTTCCTGCCCGGGTTGCCGTTCAGGGGATAACATCCAGATATGGCCAGTTATGTCCCCTGAACGGCTGTTCCCGGACATGCCGGATACTTGTACATAAAAACATCCAGGCCGGTTAATCCGGCCCGCACATATGACAGATGAATGAAAACGCCATAGAAATTCAGGGTCTTAGCTTTGCCTACAACCACCACCCGGTCCTGGAAGACGTGAACATGCAGGTAAAACAGGCAGAATTCCTGGCAGTACTGGGTCCCAACGGCGGAGGCAAGACCACTCTTATGCGCATCCTGCTGGGCATCCTGCAGCCATCCCGGGGAATTATCCGTGTACTGGGAAAACCCCCCGGTGCCCTGCCCCACCTCGTGGGTTACGTTCCCCAGAGCCAGAGCGGCGCAGACAAATTTCCCATCACTGTGCACGAAACAGTCCTTGTGGGGCGTCTGGGACACCTGGGCCGCTGGAGACGCTTTACTGACCAGGACTCAGATCTGGCCCGCCAGGCCCTGGAGCAGGTCGGCATGCAGGACTTTGCCGGACGCAACATAGGCAGCCTCTCCGGCGGGCAGAGACAGAGGGTGCTCATCGCCCGGGCCCTGGTGGCCAGGCCGCAGATACTTTTCCTGGACGAACCCACCGCTGCTGTGGACCAGGCCTTTCACACCAGGTTTTACGATCTTCTCAAAGAACTGAATGACCGGGGAACCACCATCCTGGTCATAAGTCACGACCTTTCGGTACTTTCCAGTCACGTCAAGGCCGTGGCCTGCGTAAACCGCAGTCTTTACTACCACGATGCAGCAGAAATCAGCCAGGAAATGCTGGAAAAGGTATACCACTGCCCGGTGGAACTAATCACTCACGGCGACGTCCCCCACAGGGTCCTGAGGCACCACTGAGATCATGCTGGAAATCCTGCAGTACGATTTTATGCGCAATGCCCTGGCCGCGGGCTTTCTGGTGAGCATTGCCTGCGGCATCATCGGGGCCATGGTGGTGGTCAACAGGCTGGTGTTCATTTCCGGGGGCATTGCCCACGCTTCATACGGCGGCATCGGACTGGCCTTCTTTGCCGGATTCCCCCCTTCCCTGGGCGCAGGACTTGCTGCACTTATCTCTGCTTTGACCATGGGCCTGGTGAGCCACAGCCGCAAGCACCGGGCGGACACGGTCATAGGCGTCATCTGGGCCGTGGGCATGTCCACGGGCATAATCCTGCTGGATCTGACTCCGGGATACAGGGTGGATCTCATGAGCTATCTCTTCGGCAGCATACTCATGGTCCCCGTAAGCGCCCTGTGGACCATGGCAGGCCTCAGCCTGGCCATCACAGTCCTGGTACTGATATTCTACAAGGACTTTCTGGCCATGTCCCACGACGAAGAATTCGCCAGGGCCGTGGGAGTGCCGGTTACCGCGCTTTATTTTCTGCTCCTGGTCATGGTGGCCATGACCGTGGTCATGACCATCCAGGTGGTGGGGCTTATCCTGGTTATTGCCCTTTTAACCATTCCCTCTTATATTGCCGAGAAATACTCCAGTTCTCTCAAGCAGATGATGCTTCTTGCGGTTATCATCAGCGTCATCTTTACCCAGACCGGGATCTGGCTTGCCTACTACCTGGATCTGACCACCGGTGCCACAGTAGTTCTGGTGGCCGCAGCAGCCTTCATCATATCCGGCCTGCTGCCTGGAAGGAGTATTAAAAACAAAGCAGAGAAAAAGATCTGACACCAAAACCATGAACCCCACAATCATAAATCATGCTGCAACATCCCAACTTTGACCCTGTAGCCATAGCCATCGGCCCCCTGGAAATCCGCTGGTACGGACTCATGTACCTGGCCGGATTCACCCTGGCCTGGCTCCTGGCCCGCCACCGGGCGAAAAAGCCCGGCTCAGGCTGGGACGTCAAAGAACTGCCGGACATGGTGGTCTTTGGAGCCCTGGGCATAATCCTCGGGGCCAGACTCGGCTACATGCTTTTTTACGATTTTTCCGGATTCATTTCCCAGCCCTGGACCGCGATCATGATCTGGCAGGGCGGGATGTCTTTTCATGGCGGACTCATCGGCGGGATCATAGCCATGTACTGGTATGCCCGCAAAACAGGCAGAGGGTTTTTCACAGTCACTGATTTCGTAGCCCCTATGGGGGCTTTGGGGGTAATGTGCGGGCGTATCGGCAACTTTATCAACGCCGAACTCTGGGGACGCCCCACGGATGTGCCCTGGGCCATGGTTTTTCCCGGCTCGGATATGGTCCCCAGGCACCCTTCCCAGATCTACCAGGCCCTGCTGGAAGGACTTCTGCTCTTCATAATCCTGTGGATATTCTCCTCGCGTCCCAGACCCGCCATGGCCGTATCCGGGCTGTTCTGTCTGGGATACGGGATTATGCGCTTTTTTGTGGAATTTTTCCGGGAGCCCGACGCCCACCTGGGCTTTGTCCTCCTGGACTGGATGACCATGGGCCAGATTTTATCCACTCCCATGATAATTTTGGGGGCCGTGCTTCTTTACCTGGCTTACGGATCCAGGGCTGAAACCAAGTAGTTTCCCTGTATTTTAATTGTCTTGATCCGGCCTTAATGAGACAGACTGCGCATTTTCAGAGAATAGAACATGTCCAGGTAACGCCTGGTCTCATCCCGCTCCAGGTTGGATACGTATTTCCAGAAGCCGTAAATCCGGGAAAAAGACAAAAGTCTCTGGGCATAGAGCCTCCAGTTGTATTTCTCTTCCACCCGGTTTATACTGTTGTATGAAATGGTTTCCCAGTAGTCTGCATCAGCCCGGCACCGGGAAAAAAAGTCCGCCATGAGCCCTGCAGCCTCGTCCCCGTGGGTGGGATCAATGTGAAACCCGCTTTTGCCGTCCTCAATTATTTCCAGAGGTCCTCCGAAAATGGTGGCAAAGGTAGGAAGCCCCGAATTCATGGCCTCCACAACAGTCAGTCCAAAGGCCTCGAAAAGCGCCGGCTGCACAAAAACCCCTCTGGAATCGGCAATAAAACGGTACAGCTCTCCGCTCATGTTCTTGTCCAGGCGTATGCCCAGCCAGCGCACCTGTTCATGCAGGTCAAACTCTTCAAAAAGCCTGTGCATCTCCTGAATACACGCCTTTTCCTCCTCGTCCTGAGAATCCCTTATATCCAGGCTGCCGGCAACCAGCACCAGGTTGGCTTCCTGCCTCAGTTCAGGGCTTTCCCCGTACCAGCGTACCAGACTGGTGATGTTTTTTATCCTGTCCAGTCGGGCCATGGTGAACAGAATGGGCTTTGACCGGTCCGGCAGTTCTCCCCTGGCCCGGTCCCCGGGAGGGCCGTAGATATAATCGCTCAGCTCATCGTGCAGCTCCATGAGGCGACGATCCTTTTCATAATACGGAAAATACACGTTTTCATCCGCGCCCGGGGAAACTACGTTGAACTTGGGGTCAAACACGTCGATACCGCTGACCACCCGGTAAAGATCCGGCATGGTAAAGGCATTGTAGGTTTCGTACTGGCCGACGCTCTCCTCGGTGCCTGCAATTTCCTGGTAGGTGCTGGTAATAATGAAGTCCGCGGTGTTCATGGCGATAAGATCAGCAGTGAACTGACTGGAAAACCTGTACTGGACCTCGTTGTCCTTCCAGTACTGCGAAGAAAAGAGATACTTGGACTTTTCCAGGGCATGGGCGATGTTGCACTGGGTGATATTCATCTTTTTGGACATGAGGGATGCCACCAGGTTGCCGTCGGAATAGTTTCCAATGATCAGGTCCGGACGGCCCTTGAGCTCACTGTGCACCTCCTGGGTTGAATCCAGGGCGAATCGCTCCAGGAAGGGCCAGACATGAAATCTGGAGATCCAGTGGGGCACGATCTCGCCGCTGGGATAGCGGAAAGGTACCCGCAGGATCCTGGCGTTGCTGGTGCCTACTATATCTTCCTGGCGCTGATTGCAGGTGGTATCCCCGGCCTCGGGAATCTGACGGGTCAAAACAACAATCTCCGGCTCGATCTCCAGCCCCTGCTCCTTTATCTGCCTGCGCATTTCCTTTTCCAGGGCGCGTACCTGGTCCAGAATATACACTATCTGCCCCCCGGTATCCGGCCTGCCCAGCACGTTGGACTGCCCGAAATATCCGTGAGGCGAGACTATCACCAGCTTGAATATCATGGGTATACGGCTTAAAAACGAGGCCAGGATATTGGGAGTTGGAGCCTCGAGTATCTCGCGCAGCAGCTCAAGATTTTCCCGGACCCGCTCCACATCCTTGCCCCAGCCCGGCTGAAATCCCAGTGTCTGCATATGCCTGGCGATCCCGGCCCATTCCTGTGAATAATCCTGTTTTTTCAAAAAACTCAATGCCTTGCGCAGGGCGGAACGTAGTCCGGAAATGGTTTCAATGTGACCATTAACCATCAGCTTCCTGCCCTCAATCTGGTGCAGACGCAGAAACTCAAAGAGTTTTTCATATCCCCGATTCTTGTCCTGAAAAAACTGCCCCGACAGGTGGCGGTTAAGAAAATCCACCCCTTTTCCGATGTAGGAGTATTCATTCAGCTTTGGAAAATCCCGGTTAAAAGGCTCCAGATCTATTTCCAGGAGAAAGTCGTCTACCTGGGTGCTGTGGTTGACCTGCATTTCCTCGAACTTAAGGTAGTCGCTGACACCGATTTCATCAAAAAGTACGTCTTCCACGTGAAAACGGAAGTACTGCCACTTGGCTATTTCCGGGCGCACCGCCATATAAACCCAGGGACTTCGTATTGTGGCCACCTGGGTATACCTGAAGACTTCAAAGATCAGGGCGGATTCATGTCTGCCCTGTTCTTCGTCTTCAAAAAACTCTGTCAGCATGTTCTGCAGTTCGGAACGTAAAAGAAACGGCTTTTCTTGTTTTGTCATGTCCCTCAAAAAGAGGTAAACAGTCTTTCTAAGTTCAGGTTCAAGCCCGTCCAGTTCCTCAATATCTATCATTCTCTTTTTCCTCCAGAAATCCGAAATGCTGCATTCCTTCGATTATTCCTCTGGCAAAGTGATCATTGGCAAAATAGATGTTTGCCGTTACAGGCAGTTTTCTCAGTTCCTGGCTGTAATTGCCCACAATCACAGCCAGCATGCTGCCCAAAAGCATCTCCCGGTCATTGCCCGAGTCCCCTGCCACCAGGACCTTTTTCATATCCACACCCCATTTCATGCACAGATATCTGACGGCCAGTCCCTTGGAGGCCCTGACCGGCAGAAAATCCAGGAACTGATTATGCGAATGGATCATCTTGGCATGCAGGTCGTGCTGGCGCAGAAGCTTGCGCACGTGTCGAGCCCCGGGATATTTTCCGGGGGTATAATTATAGCTCAGTTTGAACTCCCTCTGGTTTTCCTGGACCTGCATTTC
Organism: Desulfonatronospira sp.; assembly: GCA_003563255.1. Lineage (GTDB taxonomy): Bacteria > Desulfobacterota > Desulfovibrionia > Desulfovibrionales > Desulfonatronovibrionaceae > Desulfonatronospira. The sequence goes on from PWSL01000028.1 coordinate 6,730, forward strand.
CACTCCCGGCACCTCCTTCATGACCTCTGCAATGGCCCCCGGATTCCAGCGATAGGCGATATGTCTGCTCCAGGCATGGTCTTTAAGTATATTCGGCCCGTAGTATATTTCGCTGCCTACTGAGGTAATGAGTATATCCGGAACCGGCACGTTTTCCCTGGCCAGGATATTCAGTGTGCTTTCCAGGCTTCTGCCCGTGGCCACCCCGAAAACCAGTTCTTCCTGCATCCTGCTCATGACCTCCAGAAGCTCTCTGACCCCATTCCTGTCTCCCAGCAGGGTGTTGTCTATGTCCGTAATCAGGACTTTTTCCGCCACAGGAAGCTTGCTCTTGATAATGGGCAGTTTGGGCTCTTCATCCTTTCTGCGGGGACGCAGCTTCTGGATCTCGCGCATATAGGTCTTTGTATGGGCATGCCAGGAAAAATATTTTTTGACCCCTAGTATGCCGGCCCTGGAATGGGCTTTCCAGTTTTCTTTATCGTTTATCAGGGACAAAAGAGCCTTGACCATGGCCTCTTTATCCAGGGGATCGATAAGCACGCCGTTGGCGCATTTACCGATGATTTCCCTGGGCCCTCCATCATCGGTGGCCACCAGGGGCAGTCCGGTAGCACCTGCTTCAATGAGCGTCAACCCGAAAGGCTCGGTCATAGCTGGATTGACAAACACCCCCTGTCTTCTCACAGCGTATCGGTACAGCTCCGGAACGTCGTCTGCTGCATGCTTTTTGGGGTATGCTGCCTGACCGTAAAGATCATGTTTGTCCACCAGCATCAAAATCCTGGTCAGCACTCTTCTGGTTCCTTTATCCATTTTGTTTATATCTTCCCGGTTGCCGGCAATTATTACCAGGTTTGCAGACTCGCGCAGTTCAGGACTTTCTCCGAAGGCCTCCACCAGCGTGGTGATATTTTTGCGCTCGTCCGGCCGGGAAAGAGCCAGAATCATCGGCTTGTTTGGCTTCTGCAGAAACCTGTCCAGCTCAAAGGCTATATCCGGTTTTTTTTGATCCGATTTGTATGGATAAAAACGATCCAGGTCTATTCCTGGAGGAATAATCCTCATCCTCCTGGGATGATAGTTTTCATACTCCCTGTACTGCTCATCGCGCTCCTGCGCTGTACTGGTGATTACCAGGGAAGCGTTGCCCAGGGACACTTCTTCCGCCTCGATCCTGGTGGACATGTTGTACCTGGATTCTATGGTAGCCTCGTTTCGGCCATGTTCCAGCAGGCGCTCCATTTTAATTCGGCCCAGAGAATGTCCGGTGAAGATCAGGGGCACCCCCAGATGCTGGGCCAGTTTCGACCCGGCCAGGCCGGCATCGGCATAATGCCCGTGGATTATATCCGGCACCATGCCCACCCGCCTGAAGTACTGCAGGGCTTTGTCCGTGAACTCATCCAGGTAGGGCCAGAGCACCTCCTTGCGCAGGTACCTCTTGGGGCCGAACTCTATGCGCACGATATTGGCCTTGTCCCCCAGCTTTTCGATGTTTTTGCCGTAACTGCTGTCCACCTTGGAATCCAGGACCTTCCTGGTAAGCAGGTCCACCCTGGCCACTCTGGGGTTTTTGCCCAGGGCCCTGGCCAGTTCCACTACATACTTGACCTGACCGCCCGTGTCCGAATCACGGCCCAGTTCCATGTCCGCCCCCCGCACCAGGCCGTGAATGCTGAGGTGCACCAGGTAAAGACCTTCTTTGCGGCGTCTTATATTCTTCATATATTCCTCCGGGTTTTAACCACCAGCGCGGACTGTGCCCGCAACCCAAAATAATGCAGTGCTCTTATCCCCATTGGGACTGTAGCACATATTTTATCTGTTTATTGTTTCCACGCTCTGCGTGGGAACATCTTCCGGACGCTCCGCGTCCACCAATAATCCAGCACTCACTTTGGCTGGTGCCGCAAGAACTAATCGTTACCAGGCTGGAGCCTGGGAACGAGAGGTAACCAGGAACGAAGAACCAGGAACCAGGAACGAAGAACCAGGAACCAGAACCAGGAACCGATTATTAAGACCAACATGTTTGTTTGAAATATCCACTAAGCGCCTAATAATCCACCAGCCTGCTGTAAAATCCCCTGTCATCCGGCACCGCCCCCTGGATAGTGCATAGCCTTGCCGCTGTTTGTACAGCTGAATGCATAATCCGCTCCCAGGACCAGTTTCTGCAGAGGCCCAGCATAAATACTGCGCTGAATGAGTCTCCGGCTCCTACCGAGTCCTTAAACCCGTGCACTTCAGGAGCGGCGGCAAAAAGAGGCCGGCCCTCACTGGGGAAAAACATGGCCCCCCGGCTGCCCATAGTCAGCACCAGTCCTTGCAGCCGGCAGCGTTCCTGAACCGCTCTGCCCATGTTTTCAACACCCTCTTCCCGGAACCCCAGAATCCCGGCCACCCTGTCCAACTCCTCCAGGTTGACCTTCAGGTAGTTACACCAGGTCAGGATATCCCTGATAAGCTCCGGGCTCCACCACGGATCCCTCAGATTGATGTCGCAGAATACCGTCTGCAGGCTTTTTTTCGCCAGGGAGTAAAGTGTCCTGGAGGATCTGGGACTTCTGGCCGCCAGGGTACCGTGATAAAACAGAGTTCTGCCCACCTGCAGAGCCTCCAGTGAATCCACGGCTTCTATGCGATCGAATGCCGCGTCTTCTTTGATCTCGTAGCTGGGTTCATTGTCGTGGAACTTCACCAGCACCCTGCCGGTTGGTTTTTCTGGATCCACCTGCAGTCCACCAGTATCCATGCCCCATTCCTGCATCTGCAGCCGGACTTCCTGCCCGGCATCGTCGTTGCCCACTCTGCTGACAAAAAAGGGATCCAGACTCATTCCCCGCAGATGGCGTGCAACATTAAAGGGTGCTCCGCCTATTACCCTGGACTGGTCCGGAAAGATATCAAAAAGGACCTCACCAAATACCTGAATTCTGTCATAATTCACTTTCTGCTCCACCTGGTTGCTCCTTCAGTGCTTAATCCTGCTGCATCCACTCCCTGATGCGTCTGCACTCCTGGATCCATTCCGGGGACAGGCGAAGGCCGAGAAATTCCCTGTACAACTCATCAGTAAAATACATGGCCCTCTCCAGCAGGTACATTTTCTCCAGAAAAATCCCGTCCGGGTCATCTCCGTCCTGGGCCTGGGTATCCATTTTGGGCGTTTTGAGTCCATTAAAAGAAAACATGGAAGCATCCAGCTGCATGCTCCAGGAGTTGCTGTCCTCTTCCATTGTGACTTTGGCCTGGACCACCTTTTTGCCGCTTCGAAGTCCCTGCTTGGCCTCCTGAAGCCTGGACATCATGCCGGTACACACCGCCTTTTCAAGACTTTCGCCGACACCACCCTCCACCACTATCCTCTGTCCGATATAAATGGCGAAATCCTCGTCCTCACTGGTTTTGAAAACGTGGTTCTGTGCTTCGCTTTTAAACCAAAGCCAGGTTAAAAAATCCTGCCCCAGTACTGCATCCTTTTCCTGTGCCAGCTGTAAATCCATATTCTTATCCCTTTGTATCTGTTTTGCACTTTGCATGTCGCATGGCCTCAAGCACGTAGGCTTAAGGTCCGGAGGGGGACTGGCTCTCTGCGCACTAATATCACCTGAATCCGTAAAGTTGATTTTTTATGGGTTACGGGCAAGGTCCATATCAATGTCTTAATCCTGAGCCTTACCTCCTCTGCCCTCCTGCGCTTAAAACCAGCCCGAATTCTATACCCTCCCTGCTGATCACCCCTTCCTTGTTTCCAGGAAACTGCACCCTGGAACCGGTTTTTTTCTTTTTCCACAGCTCATCAAGCTTAAAAATATTCTGTACCAGTGCCTGGCCCGGTCCCAGATTCTCCAGAGTCTTTTTGTACCACCTTAACCTGACTGCCTTGTGCATTCCTGCCAAAGTTTTGCCGGAAAGCAGCGTTCCCTGGCGGCTGGTTTTATCAGCGTCGGCCAGGGTGTGCTCCCAGTAATCTGCATCAACCCTGCCCAGCCTCCATATGCCGGCTACGGAGCTTAGAAAATCAGGGTTTATGGATTCAAACTCCGGAACCATGGACATTCTGATCCTGTTGCGCAGGAAAACCGGATCTCTGTTTGTGGCGTCCAGCACATAATCCTGGCCTATGGCCTCCAGAAAATCCAAAATGTTTTTTTTGGGGGTCAGCAGAAAAGGCCTTAATATCCGTCTTTCCGGCACATAGGCCCTCATTCCTGCCAGTCCCGGCCACCCTGCACCCCTTTGAAGCCGCATGAGGAGATCTTCAGCCAGATCGTTCAGATGATGCCCGGTCAGAATATAATCCGCTCCGATCCTTGCTGCAAGACCACCCAGATATCTGTAGCGTAACCTGCGGGCGGTTTCTTCCAGACCTCTCCCTCGCTTTTGGGCCAGCTTGCCTGCATTGCTTCTGCCCAGGTAAAAGTCCATACCCAGTTCGGTACAGGTATTCTGCACCAGGGCTATGTCCTGGAACACCTCCCGGCGCAGGCCGTGATCCAGGTAGGCTGCTGCCACTTTCATATTCAGGCCGGGACCCAGGAAATGCATAACCCGCAAAAGGGCCGCAGAATCCGGTCCCCCTGAGAATGCTGTCAGGACCTTCTTGCCTTCCAGACTTACCTCGGCCTCCCGGTGTACAAAAGAAGACACCTGCAGGCAGAAATGAGCCCACTTTGCCGGCAGTTCCTGCAATAATCTATAGAGCATATTAACTTGAGAGCAAAATATTATCAGTTAATTGTTAACATTACAGCAAAACATAATCACTCTCCGGTCTATGGCACAAGGCCAGGGGACTGTCCCCGCTAAGTAATGATTATGCAGCTTCACAAAATATCGCGTCTGTACATTAGTGGCTTACTCCTGAAACCCTGTCACAAAAAACAAGAAAAATTTGAGCCATGACAGGGGTTCAGTACTTGGCACTGGGACTGTTTCATTTTTGGACACTAAGCTCAGGTGCTCCCCCGCCGCGCAAGCGGCTGATGCCTTTTCCTTGCGGGTTCTTATTCCCGCAAGGAAAAAACATGCTTCTTCAATCTCTTTTATCTGTGTCAATCTGTGTGATCTGTGGGCTA
>PWSL01000474.1 GCA_003563255.1 Desulfonatronospira sp.
AAGGTTTGGGGGTGCCTGTCCCCTGCTTTCCTTGAAAAGGGCTACACTGTTACGGACTCCTTAAGGCATAGCTAAATCCAGCCACTCATCCACAGTTCCAAGGTCATGCAAATCACCGTTTTCATCCAGAAAGAGCAGGCTGTCTTGCATTGTTCCTACAGCGTTATCAGTGCCCTGATATGATCTCCAGATTAATTCGTCATCTAACTGAGTTGTTTGCGGGGTTGGAGACAGAAGGTCTGGAACCTGCGATTCAAGCCAGTTGAACAGTATGTCTGCTTTATGCAGATCAGATAGATTTTCAGGGTCTTTTTCAACGCCTGTTTTTGTCACATCCTTAATGTTAGTTGCCAAGGGTAGGTCCGCCAGGGTAGCCCGTACCTCCTCAATATCCAGTCCTTGAAAAATCTCAGGATAGTCACCTCTACCCCAGTCTATCACTGAGTCTTGCACAAATGTGTTTACCCCGGTTTTCTCTACTTCTTCCCACTGATTCCAAAAATGATAATGCTCAAACATCGATACAATGCCTTTACCAGGAGCCAGAATATCCTGCATGCTTCTATCGTAGTATTCCATGAGCACATCATCTTGATAGTACTCTACATTTTCATTATAGGCTACGAGAGCAAGGTTTTCAAGGCTGTCTTCACCTGGAATAGTCAATGAAGGCGCGGTCTGTCCTTTTCCTAAAAAGGTAAGTTTTGAATTTTCTTTTATTATGTAGGGGGATTGGGGTTTTTGCAGGTGCAGTTCCAAGCTGTACCCCTCTCCAGGTTGATAAAAGCGTGGATATCTAGGAGCAGGGTCGTACAACCAGTGCTCTTCACTTTTAAAATAATAATATCCATGAAAAATTGTGTGGTTATCCTGAATCTCTATCAAACTTGCTGCCCATAGATTCACACTGTCGGTCTCATCAACATTTCCCCAGATTGAAGATACGAGGTTGCGTTGGGAATCAATTTCCAGAATCAACTGCAATTCCTGCGCCTCACTCCACAAATCTGTTGTTCGTTCGCCTGCATTCCCGTGGATATTACGTCCATAAACATCATATATTGCCCACCAGCCATCATTTATCGCTCCATCTTCAGTCAGAAACCCCTGATAACTGGGAACATCCAGAATTTCCTCAGCCTTTGCCGACTGAAACCCCGCCATCATAAACAGCAAAGCTATAAACATAGCTTTAAAGAACAAGCAATTCCCTTTCATTGATCTAACCTCCTTACAATCTAAAAAAACGCTTTTTTTATAAATCTATTTAGGCAAACTCTTTGCAACAGACTTGGTAATCTGCATAAAACCGTCCGTTGTCAGGCAGGTTAAAACATGCTGAAATAGTTGGAGTATTTTGAGTACATGAAAAAACAGCATAACTGCCACAATATTTCAAGAACAATCTGGATTGAATGGCGGATATATTTTAATAACTATCTGTTGTTGTATAACATTTTTTATTCTTATCGCTCCCACGCTCTGCGTGGGAGCGTATCTGGTCCGCTCTGCGGTCATTGGTGGACGCGGAGCGTCCGGAAGATGTTCCCACGCAGAGCATGGGAACAATAAAGGAATGATGCCCCGGAGGGGCCAATTTTTCAGCGCAGGGTCGCGGAAAAAGCCTGATGACTTACTCCTGAAACCCTGTCAAAAAAAAACAAGAAAAATTTGTGCTATGGCGAGGGTTCAGCGCCTGGCACTGGGACTGTTCCCTGAGCTCTGGTGGTGATCAAACACAACCTTTAGACCTTTCTAGGCGTTTTTCAGAGCCATTTCAGGTTTGAAATAGGTTTGAAACAAAAAAGCCCATCTCTACCATAAAAGGCAGAAACGGGCTTAAAAATCAGCAAAAGCCAGGTTATCTGATAAATCTAAGGCCTGGTGCAGGGACCAGCCTTGTTCTGTGAAGTGGTTCAAAATCATATATTGCCCTTTGCTTTTGAGTATTGCCTATCTGAAATGCCCATAAAGAGCAATATATTTTTTGATAACATACTTGAACAGTATTTTTATGCAGCTTTCAAGGCCCGATAAACTGCCTGTCTGGAAATATTTAAACGCCTGGCAACCTCTGTCTGGTGTAAACCATCTTCAAGCATCTCGAAAATCTTGTCTTTCATCTCACAGGTAATCTTCTTAGGCCTCCCCAGGTGTTTACCCTTCTGTTTTGCTTTCTCAATGCCCTCACGCTGTCTCTCCCGGATAAGAGCCCTCTCGAACTCTGCTACGCTGCCGATAATCTGTAGCTGCAACTTCTGAAAAGGATTGTCATGAGCGCCGGCCTCAAAATTTAAGTTCTCCTTGATGAATTTAACGGAAACCTGTTTATCAAGAAGGCCCTGGAGTATACTGAGCAGATCCGAGAGATTTCTAGCCAGGCGGTCTATGCTGTGAACAACCAGGGTGTCACCTTCCCGGAGATAGTCCAAGCAGGCCTGCAGCTGAGGCCTTTCTCTGGAGCTACCCGATACTTTGTCTTCAAACAGCTTATCGACTTCTAATCCGGCTAATTGTCTCTCCGGGTTTTGGTCTACTGTACTTACCCTTTTGTAGCCTATCTTAATACCATCCATAAAACCTCCATGCTGTAACAAAAGTTCAAAGATGTTTTATAGATAGCTGTAACAAAAGTCAATATATGAACTTTTGGTCAGGGTATATGGGGGGTGCCCGAAACGTGCACCTTTTTTACAGCACTGAGGCTGCCTGGTTAGACCACTTCCTGATCAATGAGTTTAAGATTAAAGCAGCTCCAAGAGGTAGGTAGTCTTCAAAATTCAGGGGGGTGGACTATTACATAAATATAGCCGTATGTTAGGCCAATAATTTTGCTCCGTATCTCAACAAAAAGGCCGCAACATCAGGGCCAACCAAGACAGAAATAGGCTTGCCACTTTCTTCTTTTAGTTTGTCCAGTTCCTGTTCAACAGGCGTTGTGATAGCATTGGCGGTAGAGATTATCAGCCCCATGTTGGCCTCTGGGTAATGTTCAAATGCTCGTTTAATGTCCTCAACGGCTCTTGTGTCCCAATGATCCCCCTCATAAGATTTTACCTGAACCACCAAAACGGATTGTTTTTCCAAGCCGGGAATC
>PWSL01000034.1 GCA_003563255.1 Desulfonatronospira sp.
GAATTGTCAGTTCATCAAAATCAAGCATATTCTGGCTCCTGTCTTAAAAATATCAAATTATCATAAGTAACCGCCAGGGAGTTTCTTTGAAATCCCTGGTATTTGTCAAGCCAGACACTCTCCCCCTAACCCTTGAAATCCTGTAGCTTTCCTTTATAATTCAAGCCATGCCCCAAACTCATTATCTTCCTGAAAAGGATGTTTTCCAGGCCCTGGAAGAGGGTGCCTTGCTGCTCACAGTAAACCGCAGGCTGAGCCGCAGCATGCTGCAGCGCTTTACCAGCCACCAGGCTTCAACGGGCCGCACCGCTTGGGAGACTCCGGATATCCTGCCCTTGAGCAGCTGGATCATGCGCTGCATGGAAGAGATCACCTACCACCACCCGGATGTTTCCCATCCTTTGCCCATCACCCGGGACCAGGAGCTTTCTCTGTGGGAGGATATCATCCGGCAGTCCCCGCACTCCCGGGGACTTCTGCACCTGGAGGAAACAGCCCGCCAGGCGGCCCGGGCATGGACCCTTTTTGAGCAATGGAACCTGCAGGACCACCAGGACCCGGCACTCTGGAGCTCTCCAGACCACAGGGCCTTTCTGGAGTGGAGTACTGCTTTCAGGGATTATACCCAAAGCCGCGGCTGGATGGAGGAGGCAAGGCATACCCGGCATGTGGCCCGCATGCTTGAAAAGGGCTGCCTGCCTTGTCCCGCACACCTGGTGCTGGCCGGCCTGGAAAATCTAAGCCCGGTTCAGGAACATATCCTGGATGTCCTGGAGAGTCTTGGCTGTAAGATAAACCACCTGGAACCCGCCCGCAACGACCCCGCAAAAACCCTGCTGCCCCTGGCAGACCGGGAGCAGGAGATGCGCACCTGTGCCCTGTGGGTGCGCACCAGGCTTGAATCAGACCATGAACAGCGCATAGGGGTGGTGGTCCCGGATCTCTACTCTGTGCGCCAGGAAATCATACACACCTTTGATGCGCTTTTGCATCCGGATACTGCCTTTGAACCCCTGCCCCCGGAAAAGCGGGCCTATGACCTCTCCCTGGGAAGACCGCTGTCCGGCTATCCCTTGATCCGCTCTGCCCTGCACCTTCTGGATCTGCGCCTGGACCCCCTGCCCCTGGAGACAGTCAGTGCCGTCTTGAACACCCCTTTCCTGAAAGGGGCAAAAAGTGAAACACCAGCCCGCAGCGGCCTGGAAACACTGTTGCGCAAAACCCGCGAACCACAGATCTCTTTTTCCTTCCTTCTGGACAAGGCCGCAGACAGTTCAAAATCCTGGTCCTGCCTTGTTCTTGCCCGGAGCCTCAAGGCCTTTCAGGCCAGGATCAAGGAGCTGCCATCAACCCAGCCTCCCAGTGCCTGGGCCCAGGATCTTGATCTTTTGCTGCAGGATCTGGGCTGGCCGGGGGACATAACCCTCAGCAGTCATGAATACCAGACCGTGCAGGCCTTCAACGCCTGCCTCAAACGCCTGGCCGGCCTGGACCGGGTAATGCCCTCCACGGGCATGTCCCAGGCGACTCAGACACTCAGCCGGATCCTTAATGAGACCATATTTCAGCCGGAACCGCCTGAAGTCCGGGTACGCATAATGGGCATGCTGGAAGCGGAAAGCGAATCCTTTGACGAGTTGTGGATCATGGGGCTTACCGACCAGGCCTGGCCCCAGTCTCCCGAGCCCAGCCCCTTTCTGCCCGTATCTCTGCAGAAACACCTGGATATGCCCCGTTCAAGCCCGCAGCATGAACTGGATTACGCCCGCAGGATCATGCACAGGCTTTTGCAGAATCCCTCCCGGGCCATACTCAGCTACCCCTGCCGGGAAGAGGATCTGGAACTTTTGCCCAGCCCCCTGTTAAGGGAGATATCAGGCCTGGAATTCAATGAGCCCGGGCTGTTGCCCGACCCGGACCCCTGGTCCCAACTCCTCCCCGGGAAACACCTGGAATACTTTCAGAATGAACAGGCCCCGCCCTTGAGCCAGGCATCCCGGGCTCCCGGAGGAACCGGGGTGCTTCGCTCCCAGGCACTCTGTCCCTTCCAGGCCTTTGCCCGTCACCGCATGCACGCCCGGAGCCTGGAAGAACCAGTCGTGGGCCTGGGTCCCCCCGAGAGGGGCATAATCATGCACGCGGCCCTGGAATATTTCTGGCAATCCTGCCGGGATCAGGCTGCTCTTCTTAATCTGACAGGCGACAGGCGTCTGCAGATGATTGACCAGGCAGTGGATCAGGCCATCCGGGAAATGCATTCCCAGAGGCCGCAGACAATGACCTCCCGGTTTCAGGAACTGGAAAGAGAGCGCCTGCAGGATCTTTTGCAGGAATGGCTGGCCCTGGAGGAACAAAGACAGCCCTTCCAGGTGCAGGAACTGGAGAAACGCTCAAACATCAGCATCAATGGGCTGGAGCTGAATGTCGTGGCCGACAGGATGGATCGCCTGGAAGACGGAAGGCTGGTGGTAATTGACTACAAGTCCGGCAGGCATGCCATGTCCGAATGGTTCAAAAAGCGCCCGGTGGAGCCCCAGGTCCCCCTTTACACCCTGTTTTGCCCCGAACATGTAGCCGGGGTTTATTTCGGGGTTGTGCGCAAGGGAGAATGCGCCTTTGTGGGCCTGGGACAGGAGGACGGCATAGTGCCCGGCTGCAAGGGCTTTGCATCCCATAAGCTTACCAGTCATTACCAGCACTGGGACGAACTTTTGCAGGACTGGAAAAAAAGCCTGGAAAAGCTGGCCCAGGAATTCATGCAGGGCCAGGCCCGGGTTGATCCGGAAAGCCCTAATGCCTGCCGCCAGTGCGACCTGGAATCTATTTGCCGCATATTTGAAACCGGACAACCTTTTACACAGGAACCCCCTGATGTCACCTGAAATTGAAGACGCAGCACAGCGAAGTCAAGCCCTGGACCCTAAACGTTCATTCATAGTCCAGGCCCCGGCCGGATCGGGCAAGACTGAACTGCTGACCCAGCGCACCCTGGCCCTTCTATGCACTGTCCAGGCCCCGGAAGAGGTGGTGGCCATCACCTTCACCCGCAAGGCCGCCGGGGAGATGCGCACCCGCATCCTGCAGGCCC
>PWSL01000438.1 GCA_003563255.1 Desulfonatronospira sp.
TGATAACCCTGGCCGTCCTGGGCCTGGCCCTGCTGGCTGGAATGTTCCTGACCAGAGGTATTGTCAGACCTGTCAGTCTGCTGGAAAGGGCCGCCGGCAGGCTGACGTCAGGTTCCCAGCCCGAGGAGATCGCGGAAACGTCCCGGTTTGTGGAGGTCCGCAACCTGACCAGGTCCTTCAACCAGATGTCCCGCAAGATATCCGACTCCATTCTGAAGCTGAACAACGAACTGGATGAGCGCAGGCGGGCCGAGGAATCCCTGCGGGAGAGCCAGGTAAGAATGCAGGCGGTTACTGACTCAGCCCAGGACGCAATTATCATGATGGGACCTGACGGCGAAATATCATACTGGAACCCCATGGCCGAATCAATATTCGGATATACTGCAGAAGAAGTCATGGGGAAAAGCCTGCATCATCTCCTGGCACCTGAAAAATATCATGAATCCTTTAAATACGCTTTTCCTGAATTCGAGAGGATCGGACAGGGCAATGCTGTGGGCAAAACAATTGAATTGTCAGCTACTGGCAAGGATGGCCTGGAGTTTCCGATTTCGCTTTCCATGTCCTCTGTCTTGCTGCAGGGAAGATGGCATTCAGTTGGAATTGCCCGGGATATTTCCCAGCGCAAAACGGCTGAAAAAGAACTTATCCAGGCCAAAGAACAAGCCGAGGCAGCCAACCAGGCCAAGTCCGAGTTTCTGGCCAATATGAGCCACGAACTGCGTACTCCATTCAATGGCATCATGGGCATGATGCAGCTTTTACAAGCCACTGACCTGAATGATGAACAGCAGGAATTCGTCAATCTGTCCATTCAATCATCTGAAAGGTTTACTCGACTCCTTACCGACATACTGGAACTCTCCAGCATTGAGGCTGGGAAAGTGAGCATCTGCTCTGCAGAATTCAGGCCTGGAGAATTGCTTGATTCCTTGTCAGGCCTTTTTTCTGCAGAAGCCCGGCAAAAGGGTGTCGATCTGCAAGTTTTCATGGATACTGAGGTTCCTGCACAGGTCATGGGCGATGTTGCCCGGATCAAGCAGATCCTGTTCACCTTGACGGGCAATGCCCTGAAGTTTACAGAACAGGGAAACGTCCAGGTGCATCTGATTTCTCTCTCTGGGGCCAAAGGCGGAGATACCAGGTTGAAATTTTCAGTGTCCGATACCGGCATAGGCATCCCCGATGACAAGCTGAGCACTCTGTTCAAACCTTTTGTCCAGGTTGATGGTTCATACACACGCAGGCACCAGGGCGCAGGGCTGGGCCTGTCCCTGGTCAAACGCCTGGTGGAGATGATGAACGGAAACATTTCCGTTGAAAGTGAAGTGGGCCGGGGGACCACAGTGCACGTGGTCCTGCCTTTCACCCTGCCGAAGGATGATTATTCTGAGTCCGTCCATACATCCATCTACCGGAGAGAGTCCAAAAAATATCTGGATATCCTGCTGGCAGAAGATGACCCCTTGAATCAGTTGTTCATGGAAACCATGCTGGAAAAGCAAGGGCATAAAGTCGTCCTGGCGAACAACGGGCAGGAAGCCGTGGATCTGTTTCTGGAACAGGACTTCGACTGCGTACTCATGGACATCCAGATGCCGGTGATGACCGGGGTGGAGGCGACTCGGCGCATTCGCGCCGTAGAGGTCGGAGATCGGACGTCGGAGGTCGGAGGTCGGATGTCGGGCATTCCCATAATCGCTGTAACCGCTCATACCCAGCCAGGTGACCGGGAAAGGTTCCTGGAGGCAGGTATGGATGACTATATTGGCAAACCGGTGAATCACGAGGATTTTCAGAGGGTGTTCAGTAAGTTCTTTGGTAACCATTCAGGGTAGTCCTCGGCGGTGATCGCCGGCACTCGGGGCACACCCTGAATGCTGAAGTGTGACGGCTCATCCCCCAGACCGCCTGCAAGGAAAGAAGTCATGACAAGAGCATATGTTCACGGGTATGATCCTCTGGAAAGCGTTCGACTGCAGGATCAGGCTATGACCTTGGTGGATTTACTGCATTCCGATACGGAGTACAATGCAGAAAGTCGAGTTTTGGAGATCGGTTGTGGAGTCGGAGCACAAACAGTGACTTTGGGGAGAAAAAGTCCTGATGCCTCGATTATCGCCGTAGACATTTCAGAGACTTCTATAGCCGAGGCTGAGCAGAAGATCCTTGCGGAGGAGTTGACCAACGTCCGGTTTCTTCAGGCGGATATTTTTCATCTTCCATTTTGTCCGCAATCTTTTGACCATGTCTTTGTCTGTTTTGTTCTGGAGCACCTTAAAGACCCCTTGTCAGCCTTGCAGAAGCTGAAAGAAGTTTTGCGGCCGGGCGGTACTATTACCGTCATTGAAGGAGATCATGGTTCCGCCTGTTTTTATCCTGACAGCGCGTCCGCTCGAACCGCGATTTTCTGCCAGGTTGAACTGCAGTCCCGGGCAGGTGGCAATGCGCTCTTAGGAAGGTCACTATTCCCATTACTGACTGGTGCTGGCTACAACCGGGTACGCGTATCCCCCCGGATGGTTTATGCTGATTCCAGCAGACCTGAAATGGTCGACGGATTCACGAAAAAAACATTCACAGCCATGATCAAGGCAGTCCGTGAATCGGCAATCAGGGAAGGTATTGTGGCTCCTGCTGTTTTCGACAAGGGAATAAGTGACCTGTACCGAACGACTGAAGAGGATGGGACATTCTGCTATACTTTTTTCAAGGCATTTGGGAAAGCATGAACACTTCATCGGTAACCATTCAGGGGAGGTCGCAATCGGCCTGGAGACAGTCCCGCGTTTATCTTATTCTTCAAAACCGTGTGTGCAAAGCACCTGTGTGTAGCCTGAAGGCTTCCCGTGCCAGTGAAGATCTTTTTGGCACGGGCAACTTCGTTGCACCTCCCAGTGAAACCAGCTACGCTGAAACTACGTTTGTTTCACGGGACAGGCGGGCGGCTCTGCCGCTCACGGTTGGGGAGTAATGTCTGTCATGACCAGCCAAGCAGGCAACCCCTTTCAGGACTCTTTATCTTTCAAAACCGTGTGTGCAAAGCACCTGTGTGAAGCCTGAA
>PWSL01000375.1 GCA_003563255.1 Desulfonatronospira sp.
ACTTATTGCTTGGGCAATAGATGCTGCGAAAGAAACGATGAATTGTATAAAAAGATAAAAAGCCATTAGCTTTATCAGGAAGGAAGCAATATCTAACTTTGTCATAGCCTTGTCCTCATGTTAGAAAATTTATGCGGACTTGTTTACTCATAAGTCGAAACGCTATTTCCAGATTTTCTGATGCTTGAAGCTGATTTTGAATTTCCTGAAAAATTTTTCAATCGCCTGTTTCTCTGAATATGGAACAAGAATGCATCCCGCGGAAACCTTTAAGCCGCCGATTTCATGCAAAAAGCCTTTATACTCGTATCCTTTCTTATCTTGCTTGTACAGCCGTCTGTTAAATTTCGCCTTTTCATTCTGATCCAAATTCTTCAAATGAAATGTGTAAAGGAGAAAAGGTTTTTGCTTAAGCAAAACCGCGGAGGGAATTTCATCGGCTCCCCTTGCATAGAGGACTTTTCCCTCCTGGAAAATATTCTGCAATAATCCTGTGTCGGTCCTGTGTAATTCTTCCGGGGTCCTTATTGTCGGTTGTATGGTTCTGCCCGTTTGCTGTTCGAGTCTGATTATTTCATCCTCAACATCCCTGGCTATCTTCTCTGAGCCTGTCAGTATCAACAGGTCTATATCCGAACGGGGAGTTGCTTCTCCTCTGGCAAAACTCCCGTAAAGTATGACCGCTTTAACTTCGGAGATTTGAGAAAGCGCCTTTGCTATCTTATCCAGTATTTTCTTCACTTATATTTACGCCGAGTTTTTCCTCAAAGAATTGGATTACTACCTTGAGATTCTCCATGACCTGTTTTGCTCTTTTCCCGTTTATTCCATCATAGCCAAGATCGCCGTACGCGAACCATATCTTTCTCATGGCATTGTTGACTTTTGGAGGGAAATTCTTATTGGAGTATTCGTGCCTGCTTTTATGGTCTCCGAAATGGGCGTTAGCAGCCCCGGCATATGCTTCAATTAGCTGCTCGACCACTTTTGTGGCAAGGTCGCCGACCACAGTGCTCTGATTCTTTTCATACGCGCTTGAAACTGCTTTTAACTTTTCTCTTGCCAGCGACAGATGCTTATCTGAATCACCCATATATTAATCTCCCGTATTTAGCATTATCATAACGAATTATGTTCTTCCTGTCAAGTATTTCATTATAATAACGAATTCAGATTTAATTAGAAACGACGGTTTTGAGACTTTAGGCGCGGGGCATGTTGATCGCAAACAATCCTGGCGGAGAGGCAGGGATTCGAAACACCCTGATTTTGTAAGTTCTGATAATACCGCCACTTATGATACTAAGCACTGGTAATACCGGGGGTTATGTGAAATATCCTTGATATGATGAAAGGGCTACCCCCAGCTGATTATGATAAAATCAGCTAAACCCGGTAACAAGAGGAGGGTAGCCAATGGAAGTATACCACGTCGGCGTTGATTTGCACAAAGATTTTTCGCAGGTCACTGCCATTGATGATGAAGGCAATGTTCTTAGCAAGAAGAGGTTAGCCAATGAAGATGATGTGCTGGAAGAGTATTTCAGCAAGGTGCCCAAAGGTTCACCGGTTGTTATGGAAGCCACAATGTCATGGTACTGGATGAGCGATTTTGTGGAGGAGATGGGATTAAAACCGGTCCTTGCGCATCCGAAGAAGGTGCGCATAATAGCCGAGGCCACGGTGAAAACGGACAAGATTGATTCAGAGGTTCTTGCTCATCTTGAAAGGACAAACTTCCTGCCCGTTTCTTATATCCCTCCGAAAGAAATCCGTGACGCGAGGGAATTATTAAGGTACAGGATGTACTTGGTAAGAATAAGGGCGTCGTTTAAGAACAGGGCCCATTCAGTGCTGGGGAAAATGGGAATCCGGCATGGTTATGCGGATTGTTTTGTAGGAGCCGGCCTCAACTTCCTGAAAGAACTTAAATTGCCCGAAGTGTACCGCAAAGAACTCGACGGACACCTTAAACTTATAGCAGAGGTTACGAAGGAGATAAAAGAAATTGAGAAGAAAATAAAAGCTTGCGTAAAGGAAGAGAGTGAGGACGCAAGGCTGCTGATGACGATCCCGGGCATATCCTGGTTTTCGGGCCTTTTGCTTGCTGCTGAAATCGGCAATATCAAAAGATTCCGCTCCTACAGGAAGCTGTGCGCCTACGGCGGGGTAGTGCCTACTACTGCTGAAAGCGCTGATAAGGTTCACCAGGGACATATCATGAAAGATTCAAACAAATACATCCGGTACTGCCTTGTAGAAGCTGTGGACCACGCTATCAGAAAAGACCTGAAATTGCGTTCTCTTTACAGAAAGGTGCAAAGGAAAAAAGGCACAACGAAGGCAAGAATTGCCGTTTCGCGAAAACTTCTCATAAGCATTTACTATATGCTTAAAAACAGAACCGGATATGAAATCAGTCATAAAAAAAGTTATAGGGGCAAAGAATACAGAATAAAAACTTTTAAACGGGTAAGCCCTTGTGAGTGACTGGCCGCAAAAGCGCAGGCCTTATTTTTGATTGGGATACCCGATCCGAACCAATATCATGTGGCATTAGACCACGAATAGATGTCTGGAGAAAAACTCCTTTGATAAATTGTTCGGAGAAGAGAAGTTGAAAAGCTTTAAGGATAAGTCCTAATGCAAACTTAATACGGTTGACACGCCCTTTCATAGATGTCACTCAGTGTCACTGGGTGTCACTCAGTGTCATTTGAAAATATCCCGTTTATATCCCGTGGGGTTAATCACAAACTTTTTGTCCGGCCATGCACATATGTGTCATTTCAGATAGCAATACAGCTTCAAAAATTTTCAACCGGCTAATCGTAAACAGTCCCGGACATATTGCAATGCCAGTGGATACAGGGGTGGCTTTTGGGTGGCAGGATAAAATTCAATTGCCTGATAATGCCGGTGGATGTAAAATGAAAGGGCTTTTTAATAATCCCGGGATGGAAACAACATGGGAAATGCGGGTTTACGGAGTATCTTGAAAAAGAAATTTCCGGAAAAGGGCCGCATCTTAACAAGGAATGGTGTATATGGGATACATTGCG
>PWSL01000329.1 GCA_003563255.1 Desulfonatronospira sp.
GGACAAGAGGCCGCATACGAGCTGCCGGTTCACCACCGCACTGGGCTTGGCATCCTGGACACCCTGACCCTGTTTCGTCAAATTCTGAAAGACCATATCAGTGGCCTGAGCCCGGCCATAATCAGCCGCAGGTTTCACCTGTCCCTGGCCCGGGGCCTGTGCCGGTGGGCCGCGCAGGCAGCAAGCGCCACCGGCATCAGGACCATAGGCCTTAGCGGCGGTGTCATGCACAACCTGACCCTGGCCCGGGAGCTTGAAGCAGGTCTTGCCCGGAGATCGTTCAATGTTTTGACGCACAGATTCCTGCCTCCGGGGGACGCCTGCGTATCTGTAGGTCAGGCGATCTATGGCCGGTACCTGACGTCCCAGAAAAAATAAGGTTGTAATGCTTTCATATCGCTGCATATAATCAATGGCATGCAATTTGAATAAAATAATCCAAAAACAGTTGCAAAAACAATTTTCCAGTATGACGTTATTTCATCCCATTTCCCAAGGAGGAGCAGATGATCATTATCGACGGCCGGCAATCCGACTTCAATGTTAATAATTTCAACAACCTTGAAGACCTTCTGGTCAAGGTGATGGAAGATAAAATCCTGGAACAGCGCATAGTCACGGATGTTCTGGTAAATAATGAAGCTTTTTCGGAAATATATCCACATCAGGCAGAGGATGTGGATACTTCTGACATAGAAAAGGTGGAAATCAAGACTATGGATTCCATGAGTATGGCTATCAACATCACAAGAGAACTTTACAAAGTGGTCAATCTCATGTCCAAGGGCGGCTTTGAAGTGGCGGAACTTTTCCGTAAAGGGGAAGACTCCCGGGCCTTGGAAATGTATCAGGATCTGCTTTCAGTGGTCCGCGACTTTATGAATACCATCACGGTTCTGAAGCAGGATTTCCACCTTGCCGACCAGGAGAATCTAAACAAGGGCATTGAAAAACTTTCTGAACTGTTCAGCGAGATGATTGAGGTTCAGGAAAGCAATGACTGGATTTTGCTGGCGGACCTTTTGGAGTACGAATTCCTTCCCCTGGTGGACGCCTGGAAAAAAATCGTCTCTGAGATAAGGTCAGAAATCCGTCAGGCTTCCTAAATGACAACCTCAAAGGAGTTGAATATGAAAGACGCCCCAGCATGCCTGGATATAGCCTTGAAGTTGGGACATGAAGAACTTTCCCATCTGCAGGAGGCAAACCTTGACGAGGCGGAAAGACTTTCCCTGGAGCGCAAGGACATGATGGACAGAGCATTTGCAGCCCCCCTGCAGGAAGACAGGGCAGAATTTCTGGAGAAGCTCGATCGCCTGCAGAGCCTGCAAAGCAAGATCACTGCCTCTGCCAGAGAACTACATGCCACTCTTAGCCAGGAACTAAAAAAAATACGAAGTGAAAACAAACGGCTTACAGGCTACAAAAAGGGTTCAACCATTACGCCCATGTTTAATGCCCAGTTGCGCAAAAAAGGCTGAAAAACAAAAAAACGTCCGAGGCATGCATGTACCCCGTCAAGTATCTGTTTAGCTCTTTGCATGTGGCACGGGTACTGGCTCTTTCGGGACCCGCTTGTCCCAGAAAATAAGTCGTTTTGAGTACAAAATGATGCTCAAGTGGGTCCCGGAGTGCCTGTCCCCTGCTTTCCCTACAACGAAACTTATTTGTGCCAGTCCCTGATTTAACCAGCCACACATATTATAAGTTGCGTTGTAGGGATAATACCAATTAGGGAAAGTCCCATTAAACAAAAAGGGCTCAGCTTTCCAGTAGTACATGATGCCCCGGATTTTCTTCCTCGCATCCCAGCCTGCATCTTGCAAATTTAATCCTTGACACATCCAGACCAAATCATTATAAGTATAGATTCGTTGATGCGGGGTGGAGCAGTATGGTAGCTCGTCGGGCTCATAACCCGAAGGTCATCGGTTCAAATCCGGTCCCCGCTACCAAAAAATCATTAAAATAGGGAGTTAAGCAAGAGCTTACCTCCCTATTTTTTTGTTCAAAATCTTCTTTTTTACCCCCCACTGTCCCAAATTTGTCCCAAAGCTTCACAATTTATCACCTGATATCATTACATTTTTATTTTTTTAGTGCCCCACAGTTGTCCCATGGCATAAGTGAGCTGTTCCGGTTGGTCATAGATGGAGAGACCTGCTCTTTGATGACCTGGAAATAAGCGATGAGACATTATTACCCAAGACGTTTGATCTGTAAACTCAGCCATGCGCACTCCATTCGACCCGCTTAAGTTCTTACAGTCCCTACGCCTGGACGTAGAACTCTATTCCAAGGGGCAGATAACAGTCCATGGGATGCGTTTCCTGGAGCCCAATAAGCAGCCCCGCAACGTCCTAAAGATCTATGACAAGCTCCTGCGCATGCAGCTGGACGCTCCCAGCAAGACCATGAGGCCGTCTGCACAATATGCCATAAATGCGGCAAGATGTCCCTTGAGTTTCGCCGTAGCGGGCTATACTGCGATGAGGAGCCTATGTGCTCAAGATGGAATGAGCTGCAGCAGGAGGCCCGGGAGGCTGAGACTGGTCTGTGGGCAGAGGATGAGCCTATTGAACCCTGGGAGTGGCGGAGTTGGGGAGATAAGTGCCCAGATACCAGAGGCCACCGTACCTTTGCTAATGGCTGGCAGCTTGTGTCACATGGGAAAGGGAGTATCCCAGATGGTAACCATTAAGGGGTGGTTCACGGTGTTGATTACTGGCACTAGGCCTGGGGGACTGTTGCGCACTTATTTTTAGGTTAAACATCTTTCACGATAAGGGACTGTCCCCCGGCACCCCTGTGAATGGTTACACCTCATAAAAAGTTGGCATTTATCCTGAACCATAAACCAAAAATCCGTATATAATCTGAATAAATACATAAAAATGCCATAACATTTTGATATCATTAAATTTAAGATAATTAAATGTACGGATTTTGCTTTTCATAGTTATTACGATATGTTAACATTATAATATTAAGCGTTGCTTGCATAAAAAATTCCTTGGTTTTATTGTAGAGGGGGTATATACGGAAATCGGCTTGGGA
>PWSL01000214.1 GCA_003563255.1 Desulfonatronospira sp.
ACATGCAAAGCAGGGGACAGGCACTCCGGGACCCACTTGAGCATCATGTTGTGCTTAAAATATCTTATTTTCTGGGACAAGCGGGTCCCGGAAGAGCCAGTCCCCGTGCCACATGCAAAGCGCTAAACCGATACCCGGCACTGTTTTTATCAGAGATTATTTCAGCTGATTTGAAAAAGTGCAGGGCGGGTCAGTCCCCGGCGATCAGTCCCCGGCGATCAATAAAACAGTTTCGATGTAGTGTTGGAAATCAACTACTTTTCCGCCTTTTCACGTCTGGAAGGTCAGATATGCAACAGCATAAGTCGGCCTTTCAGGCGCATTAAAGTCTTGCTATTAATCGCCAATGGCGTTAATCTCCCTTCCTTATGGCCAACATTCTGATAGTTGATGATGACCCCGATGTGTGCAGCGTACTGGCAAGGTCTGTTGAGAATGCAGGGCACAAGGCACTCACTGCCGGAAGTCTCAGGCAAGCCAGGTCCCAGGCTGAAGGCTTTGCCTGTGAAGCGGTCTTCCTGGACCTGAGCCTTCCCGACGGGCATGGACTCGACGCTTTACCGGAATTCCAGGCTCTACCCTCACTTCCAGAAGTAATCATCATCACCGGCAAAGGTGATCCCGAAGGGGCTGAGCTGGCCCTGAACAAAGGAGCATTCGACTTTCTGGAGAAGCCGGCCTCAATCATGGAGGTCACGCTGGCCCTGGTCCGGGCTCTGGAATACAGGGAGGCCAGGATAACGAGATCAAAAAAAAGGCTTATTGCCAGACCGGGAATAGTGGGCAGCAGCCCGGTCCTGAACAAATGCCTGCAGGACCTGGCCCAGGCCGCAGTGACGGGCAACAGCGTCCTCATCTACGGTGAAACCGGCACAGGCAAAGAGCTCTTCGCCAGGGCCCTGCATGAAAACAGCCCCAGATCCGCCGGCAGCTTCGTGGTTGTAGACTGTTCGGCCCTGACTCAGGGCCTGCTTGAGAGCACTCTTTTCGGGCATGTCCGGGGCGCTTTTACCGGTGCCATGGAAAACTATTCAGGCCTGGTGTCCCTGAGTCACCAAGGGACCCTGTTTCTGGACGAGATCGGTGAGCTGAGCCTGGAGATGCAGAAAAGGTTTTTGAGGCTGCTGGAAGAAAAAAAATACAGGCCGGTGGGGGCATCCAGGGAAGTCCACA
The DNA here is from genome assembly GCA_003563255.1 of Desulfonatronospira sp. Taxonomy (GTDB): domain Bacteria; phylum Desulfobacterota; class Desulfovibrionia; order Desulfovibrionales; family Desulfonatronovibrionaceae; genus Desulfonatronospira. The sequence goes on from PWSL01000214.1 coordinate 1,174, forward strand.
GCGATTTCAGGCTGGTATGCGCCACCAACAAAGACCTTGAGGCCATGGCCCAGCGAGGGGAGTTCCGCCAGGATCTGCTGTACAGAATCAGGATGTATCAATGCCGTCTACCCCCTTTGCGGGAACGCAAAGACGACATACCCGAACTCTCGGACCGTTTCCTCTCTGATATAGCCCGCCAGAGTGCAGAGCAACCCAAAGCCCTGTATCCCGAAGTCCTGGATATATTCCAAGCCTATGACTGGCCGGGCAACGTCCGGGAGCTCAAGCATGCCCTGGAGCAGGCAGTGTCCGCTGCCACAGGAGTAACCATGCTGCATCGCAAACACCTGCCCCTGCACCTCAGAGTCTCGCTGCTCAAGAGTTCGCTCTCCGGGCAGCAGCATAAGGCCCAGGTACTGGATCCGGGCTTTTCTCCCCTGGGACGCCCGGACATTCCCCAATGGAAGACTTTCAGGGACCAGGCCGTTCGTGCCGCTGAAGAGCGATATTTCCAGGATCTATATGACCATACCGGCGGCAGGGTAAAAGAGATGGCTCAAATGGCCAACCTGACCCAGGCCAGGGTCTACGACCTGATCAAAAAATACAGGCCGCGCAAATCATAACCCTGGGATTCCCGCCTGAGACCTTTACAGATTCAGGAATAACACTACGTAAATAGCACATACCAGAAATTTCAAATTTGATTTGAAATATTTCAAGCCGGATTTGAAAAATACCCTTCCAAGATCTATCTCTTTCAGTCCTTTTTCTACCAACCTATTGAAATTCAAATTAAAATTTTTGACATTATTTTTGGCACAGGTTTTGATAAGAGTTTATGTAAGTTTTTTTGATCTGCACGTTGATTGCACTGGGGACATATCAGCGAAAGAGGGCCAAACCTGTCAACAGGCTAAGGATTAATGAAGGATCTGGACTATCATTCTGAAACAGACGGTAAATCCGGTCTGGAAGATTACCCCTTAAGGGAGTGGCTCCAGGAACTGGAAGAGGCGACCTCCAGCCTGGGCCAGGTGGTGGCGGGCAGGGAAGACGAATTCCTGGAAATCGGCCAGGGGGTGCAGGACTTGTCAGTCCGTTCCCGGGAGTTGTCCTCCTGCTCAATGGAGCTGGCCGAGAAGGCTTCCGGCAAGACCCTCAAAGAGGATATGCAGGAGATGGACCGGGCCCTGGAGCAGATCCAGGACAAGTCTGAGAGTGTAGACCTGTCCCTGATCCTGGGAAGGTGCACTGATCTGGCCGGGGCTATTGCAAAACTGCACAAGGAGATGCAGCAGTTCAGGCCCATGCTCAAGCATCTCAGGGTACTGGCCATGTCCATCCGAATCGAGAGCGCCAGGCTTGGCGAGGCCGGTAGACATTTTGTGACTCTGGCCCAGGAAGTGGAAAAACTGGGTCACAAGACTGATGAGTACTCCCGCCATGTGGGCCGGAGGGCAACGGATCTTCTGGGAGAAGTTCAGAAAGTCCAGGACCGGGTGGATATGACCCAGAAATTGCACTCAGGAGAGATAACGCCCCTTCTGGACAGGTTCTGCCAGGGAAACCAGGATCTCAAAGAGCTTCAGTCTTCATCCGAGCGCATTTCAAGCTCCATTTCCAGCCGCACCGAGGATATAAAAGAGCAGATCGGGGAGATCATCTCCTCGGTGCAGTTTCACGACATAACCAGGCAGCAGGTGGAGCATGTGCAGCAGAGCCTGGAAGAGGTCCAGATTTTTTTCCAGGGAGATCCCGGCCGGCAGCAGGACGATGCAGCCGGCATGATCAGCTGGCTCAACGATGTCTGTTCCCTGCAGTACCGGCAGCTTACATTTACAAAATCCGAGCTGGGCAGTGCAATGGACCGGATCAGGGAGAGCATCACAGCCATAGGCAGGTTTGCTGCAGAGCAGGAAAAGGACATGGATGGTTTTGCCGGTCTGGACTCCGGGAGCGGCAAAGGGGTGCTGGGAGAGCTGGAGCAGGATGCCTCAGAACTTATTCCCGCGTTGCAGCAGGCATCCACCCGTTTTGAGGACGTGGTGGATCGACTTGACGGTATGGCCGGTGTCTTGGGGGATATGCAGAATCTTTTGGACACCCTTGAGGATATTGGCGAGGAAATAGAACTCATCGCCCTCAACGCCAGCGTCAAGTCGGCTCACACCGGTGATGAGGGCAAACCTCTGGGGGTCCTGGCCGGAGCCATTCACCGGCTTTCCAGAAGCACCAAGGACCTGGTCGCCCGCGTTTCAGGGGTGCTGGAAGAGATCGTTTCGGTTTCCGGGGATTTCAACTCCCATGCCGCAAGTGCAAGGGCCAGGGCCCAGAAGGAAGCCGCCCTCTGTGAAACCCTGGGCCAGGTACTCAACCGTCTGGCTCAATCCAATTCCGAGGCAGCCGCATTGCACGGTTCGCTGCGCCGGGACACGGCTGAATTTCTCAAGCTGGTCAGAAGTCTGGAAGATAAAATGGATCTGCAGTTTGTGGTGGAAAAGGAATTGAGCTCTATCATCCAGCATCTGCAAAGGATTCAGGGTCAGGTCAGTGATCAGGTCCCTGAGTATGCAGAGGGCAGGTATTCTGAACGGCTGAAAAACAGCCTGCACCGTTATACCATGCAGTCTGAGCGCAGCGTGTTCTTGGAGTTTACAGGTGAGGGCCAAGCAGCAGGAAAGAATATGCCGGATGATAATATCGATCTTTTTGATGAGGATGCCGGGGAAGATGAAGACGGGTTCGGCGAAAACGTGGAACTGTTCTGAATGGCTTCCTCTGCAGCAGTGTACACTTGGATTATTTACCGCACGGGTTGTGGTATAAAACCTGGAAGGCAGGAGAACGGGTATGAAAAACTTGAAGTTGGGTGTAAAATTGATGGGGGGCTTTATAATTGTGGCCCTCATAGTTCTGGTAGTGGGTTTTTTCGGCTGGAGGGGGGCCAACAATCTTGATGGTCATGTACATGAGATCGGCCAGGTCAATCTGCCCAGCATCAACAACCTCAGGATTGCGGAAAAGGAACTGGAAACATTGATGGTCGCTTTCCGGACCCTGCTCAACCCCGAGCTGAGCATGGAGGAAAGACAGGAGCAGCATCAAGCCATTGATGCAGCCAGATCAAGATACGGGCCGGCAATGGATGCCTTTGAACAACTGCCCCGGACCAGTGAAGAAGATGCTCTCTGGAGCGAAATAGGAACCACTATTCAGCAATGGGCCGGGGTGAACGACGAATTTCTGGCCATGGCCAGGGAACTGGAGGATATAGGCATCCTGAACACAGATGAATTTCTGAGTATGCTCCAGGGGTTCAGAGGGGATCACTATGCCCTTATGGACAATATCGGCCGTTTTCTGCTGACCGGCCAGGATTTTGAGGGTGGAGACGATGCCAGGGCCTGTGCCTTCGGCCGCTGGATGGCTGATTTTCGCATTGACAATCCCCAGATCACCGGGATGCTCCGGGATGTTGTCCCTTATCATAATGCCTTTCACGAAAGTGTGGCTGATATCAGGCAGGAAATGCAGGCCGACAACGAGCAGGCGGCTATAGATATTTATTATGAACAGATGCTGCCTGCCGCGGAAAATACTTTCGGGTATTTTGACAGGCTCATCGAGATCGCTCAGGAGGCAGATGCTTTATATGACCAGATGAACCAGCTGGCCATGCAGGACTCCAGGGAGATGCAGCTGGCCGCCATGGAACTTATGGGGGAAATCATCGCCATCAATGAGCAGGGGGCGGCCCATGCCGTGTCAACGGCTGAAAACGATGCCGCCAACGCCATAACCGTTGCCCTGGCCGGGATGCTCATAGGGGTGGTGCTGGCCGTGGCTCTGGGAGCAGTGCTGACCAGGGCCATAACCGGCCCCGTAGCCAAGGGCGTGGCCTTTTCCGAGCAGATGGCCGACGGAGATATGACTCAGGCCCTGGATGTCAACCAGAAGGACGAAATAGGAATTCTGGCCGATTCCATGCGCCGCATGCAGGAAAAGCTCAAGGAAGTGGTGCAGGAAGTAAAGACTTCCGCGGACAACGTGGCTGCTGGCAGCGAGGAAATGAGCTCTTCTTCTGAGGAGATGTCCCAGGGGGCCACGGAACAGGCCTCCAACCTGGAAGAGGTATCCTCCAACATGGAGCAGATGGGCTCCAATATCCAGCAGAACGCCGACAATGCCGCTCAGACCGAAAAGATCGCCCTGCAGGCGGCCAAGGATGCCGAAGACGGCGGCAGGCAGGTCCAGGACACGGTCCAGGCCATGCGGGATATTGCTGAAAAGATCAACATTATCGAGGAAATCGCCCGCCAGACCAACTTGCTGGCCCTGAATGCGGCCATTGAAGCCGCCCGGGCCGGAGAGGCCGGCAAGGGATTCGCCGTGGTGGCTGCAGAGGTGCGCAAGCTGGCCGAAAGAAGCGGTCAGGCCGCCAACGAGATCAGCGGGCTGTCAGCTTCCAGTGTGCAGGTAGCGGAAAAGGCCGGGGAAATGCTCAGAAAGATGGTCCCGGACATCCAGAAGACCGCCGATCTGGTCCAGGAGATCAGCGCATCCTCCAAAGAGCAGACCTCCGGGGCGGAGCAGATCAACAAGGCCATCCAGCAGCTGGATCAGGTGGTGCAGCAGAATGCTTCCGCTTCGGAAGAGCTGTCCTCCACTGCCGAGGAACTCTCCAGCCAGGCCCAGCAGCTGCAGGGAATCATCAGTTTCTTTAAGGTCGATGCCCGTGAAAGCGGCATCGGAAAGTCCCTGATGACCGGTAAAGCCTCTTCAGGCGGCAGACCTGTTAAAAAGACAGGCGACCGGATGCAGCTGGCCCACAAGGAACCCGGACAGCAGGACCGGCAAAAGAAGCGCCTGTCCCTGGATATGGGAGCAGAGGACGCCGAGGATCAGGAGTTTGAAAAATACTAGGGCTTGTTTACGGGACCGGTGCAGAGGTTCTTCGCCGGTCCCCCTCCGGGCGGGCAGCCATGCCACATGCAGAGTGCTGACATGATAACAGCAGAAAAACATGTTCCTCAGGGGAGGAGTTATGGAAGAACGTATGCCGGAAGAAAATACGATCTATACTTTGAGGCTGACCGGCGACTGCAGCGTGCAGCATGCCACTGATATCCTCAAGAGGTTCTCCCAGGCGCTGGAAACGACTGACAACCTGGCATTGGACCTGTCCGAGGTCGAAAACACGGACCTTTCCCTGCTGCAGATTATCTGCGCTGCTCACCAGTCTTTTGCAGCCAGGGCGAAAAAGATCAGTTTAAGCAGGCCCCCGGCCGATGCCGTTATTGCTGTATGGCGGGACGGCGGTTTCGGCCGGGTGTGCATGTTTGCACAAGAGGAATGTCTGTTCAAGGAGGTAAGCCTTAATGGGTAAGACGATAATGACAGTGGACGACTCATCCAGCGTACGCCAGATGGTCAGCTTTACCCTCAAGGATGCCGGCTATTCCGTGGTGGAGGCGGTGGACGGCAAGGACGCCCTGCAGAAGCTTCAGGGCCAGGTGGATATGATCATCACCGACCTGAACATGCCCAACATGGACGGCATAGAACTCATAAAAAACGTCAGGGCCACCGCGGGCTACAAGTTCATTCCCATTGTTATGCTCACCACTGAATCCCAGAATGAAAAAAAGCAGGAGGGCAAACAGGCAGGGGCTTCCGGCTGGATCGTCAAGCCTTTCAAGCCGCCTCAGATCCTGGCCGTGGTCCAGAAACTGCTTAAATAGGAAATTGCCATGACCCGAGAAAACATGTCGGATAAAGAAAAGATGCAGCAGGCCTTCCTGGAGGAAGCAGGCGACCTTCTGCCGGAACTGGAGACCGCCCTTCTGGAGCTGGATAGTGATCCCGGGGACGCGGATCTGGTCAACAGAGTGTTCCGAGCCCTGCACACCATCAAGGGTTCGGGTGCCATGTTCGGATTTGAAGAGGTGGCTGAGTTCACCCATGAGCTGGAGAACGCCTTTGAAATGGTCCGCTGCGGTGAGCTGCAGGTGAGTAAAGAACTTCTGGATTTGACCTTGAGCGCCAAGGATCAGATCCAGAATCTTCTCGGAGATCCCCAGGATCATGACCAGGAGGCGATGCAGAGCATCCTGGAAGCCTTGAAAGAGATTCTGCCCCTTGAGCATTCAACGCAAGGTCAGGGTGAAGGTTTGGAAGAGGAGCAGCAGCCTGCAGGGGAGAAGCTGGTTTACCGTATCCGCTTCAAGCCCGAAAAGTCCATATTTGCTACAGGTACCAACCCCTTGCACCTTCTGGAAGAGATCCGGGAACTTGGCCAGGCCTGTGTCATCGCACACGGCGAAGATATCCCCCCCCTGGATAAGATTGATCCCGAACAGTGCCATGTATGGTGGGATATTATTCTGACCACGACACAGGGCAAGAACGCCATCCAGGACGTGTTCATTTTCGTGGATGAGGACAGCGAGCTGAATATCCAGCTCATTGACCACGGTACAGAGTCCGGGCAGGCGGAAGGTTACCGCAGGCTGGGAGAGATACTTACCGAGCGCGGGGACATCAGTCGTCAGGAACTGGAAAGTGTCCTGGGTAACCAGAAGCGTTTGGGAGAACTGCTGATCCAGGCGGGACTGGTAAGCAGATCCCAGGTGGAAACAGCCCTGGTCGAGCAGCAGACAGTGCGCAAGCTTCAGGAGGAGCGAACCAGGGATGTCTCCTCTTCAAGCGTTCGCGTACCCGCTGCCAAACTTGACGATCTGGTCAACCTGGTGGGAGAGCTGGTCATAGCCCAGGCCAAGCTGACCCGTATGATCGGAGATCATGAAAACCGCGAACTCAAAAACATCTCCGAAGAAATCGAGCGCCTGTCTGATGAACTCAGGGACAATACTCTGGGCATCAGAATGTTGCCCATCGGCTCCAGTTTCGGAAAATTCCGCAGGGTGGTCAGGGATCTGAGCAGTCAAAAAGGCAAGGAGATCGAGCTGGTGACCGAGGGTGCCGAGACTGAGCTGGACAAGACGGTTATTGAGAGGATCAACGATCCTTTGGTACACCTTCTGCGCAACAGCATTGATCACGGAATCGAGTCTCCTGCAGAACGCGTCAGGCTGGGCAAGCCCAGGCAGGGCACAATAACTTTTTCGGCCATGCAGTCCGGGGGCAACGTTGTTCTGACTATCAGAGATGACGGCCGGGGCATGGATCCCGAGGTCATCAAGGCCAAGGCCCTGGAAAAGGGTATTATACCCCCCGGAGCTGAGCTGAGTGGCAAAGAGATATTAAATCTGATTTTTCTGCCCGGTTTTTCCACCTCCAGGGAGATAAGCGATATCTCCGGGAGAGGAGTGGGTATGGATGTGGTCAAGCAGAACATAAACGCCCTGCGGGGCAGGGTCGAGGCAGACAGCATTCCGGGTCAGGGCAGTACCATCAGGATCAGCCTGCCCCTTACTCTGGCAATCATCGAAGGGCTGCAGGTCAGAGTGGGAGAACAGTACTTCATCATTCCCCTGAGCGTGGTGAGCGAATGCGTGGAACTGACCTCTGAAGAGAAACAGAATCGCAGCTCAGGCAGGCTCATCCCTCTTCGAGACACCCTGGTGCCCTATATCCGTCTGCGGGAATGGTTTCTCATCGAGGGCGTCCCCCCGGCAATCGAGCAGGTGGTCATGGTCAGCAGCACTCAGATGACCGTGGGCCTGGCCGTGGATGAGGTAATAGGCCAGCAGCAGACGGTGATCAAGAACCTTGGGCAGGCATATCAGGATGTCCAGGGCATCTACGGGGCGACCATCAACGGTGACGGCAGCATCGCCCTGATCCTGGATATCGAGCCCCTGGTGCGCGACGTGAGAAGCAATGAATCCAATCCGGCGGTTGAGTCCTCCTTCGGATTCAACACAGAGGCGTCATGATCCATAAACCGGAAAAGGAACAGGGCTGCCGGTTCAGATTACACTTCAGAAGATAAGCAAATGGCCTTTACCTACTTTTTCAGAGACAGGCAGACCCTGGAACTCATCAGGGATATCGTGGTGCCCAAGCTGCGCTCCCGCAGGTTTATCAGCATCTGGGACGCCGGGTGCGCCATGGGGCCGGAGCCTTACTCGGTGGCCATTACTCTCAGGGAGAATATGGGGGCCATGTGTTTCAGGAATGTTACCATACATGCCACGGATATCGACGGCAGTAACCAGTTCAAACAGGAAATAGAGGCCGGGCTGTATCATCGGGAAAGGCTGCACAGCGTCCCCCGGGAGATAATGGAGCATTATTTTCAAACAACCGACACGGACGACTGGTACCTGATAGCCGATGAAATCAGAAAGAGCGTAGTGTTTCAAAAGCACGACCTGCTGACCCTGCAGCCCATAAGAAAAAACTTCTCCCTGGTTATCTGCAAGAATGTCCTTTTGCACTTCAAGGAGAGCGAGCGGGTGGAGGTTATCCGTATGTTTCATTCGTGCCTGGAGGATGGGGGGTACTTTGTAACCGAGCATACTCAGAAGATGCCTGAAAAACTGAGCCATCTTTTTTCGCCGGTTACCTCCAATGCCCAGATTTACCAGAAGAGAGCGGCCTAGATGCGCCTGGACAACCTGACGGAAAAAAGCAGTGTCTATACCTGTAATGTCTACCTCATCCGGGGGGACTGGAACTCTCTGCAGGACCAGAACACCCTTGTGGATGTGGGACGGGACCCGGGCATATTTGAAGAATTGGAAAACATTTCCACCGGGCTGGGCAAGAAAAAGGTGGACCAGGTGGTGCTTACCCACACCCATTCGGATCATGCAGGGCTGATCCAGGAGGTCCGCAGCAGGTTTGAGCCGCAAGTCCTTGCTTTTTCAGAGTTCTGCGAGGGCATAGACCGGGTGCTGCAGCACGGGGACATCCTGCAAATGGGGGACGAGGTATTTGAAGTCATCCATGCCCCGGGACACAGCAGCGATTCCATCTGTCTTTTCTGTGCCCGCAACGGGGTCCTGTTTTCCGGGGACACGCAGCTGTCCTTTTTAAATCCCCAGGGAAACCATCATGAAGATTTTATTATGGCCCTGAAGTACCTGGCATCGCTGGAGGTCAAGTCGGTTTACCCCGGACACGGCCCGCCGATACAAAAAAACGCCGCTGCCATGATCCGGTCTTCCGCGCGGATGTTTGGGGGTGATGATTGAGACCTGCTTAAAAACTGCACAGGGGCAATGTTAAACAGGGCGTGCAGGAACTGCCCGTCCCAGGATGGAGAATGCATGATTATAGCGGTTATCAACAATAAGGGCGGTACAGCCAAAACCACCACCAGCGTCAATCTGGCCGCCGGGCTGGCCCGGTCAGGGGAAAAGACCCTGCTGGTGGATCTGGACAGCCAGGCTTCAGCTGCTCTGAGTCTTGGAGTGCCGAACCATGATTTGACGCCTTCCATGTCCGACGCCCTGTTGCAAGGCCGCCCCATAGAAGAGATCATCCGAAGCACTGCTCAGCCCGGGCTGGACATGGTGGTAGGCAACATGGATCTGGCCAATACCGACCTGCATCTGGCCGATGTCCCGGGCCGGGAGCGCCGTCTCATTCGCCAGCTGCAGCGGGTCAGGACCGACTATGCCTGGGTGTTCCTGGATTGTCCCCCTTCTTTGTCCATGCTGTCAATAAATGCCCTGGTGGCGGCGGATTTCTACCTGATTCCAGTCAAGCCCGAGTACCTGAGCCTGCAGGGGCTTTTCAACCTGGACCTGGCCATAAAACGCCTCAAGAAAGGCATGAACCTGGCCCCCAGGCTGGCAGGCATTCTTCTGACCATTGTGCATCCCAGTTCCCGGGTGGTGCGCCAGAATATCAATGAGATCCGGAAAAACTATCCAGAAGACGTTTTTGAAACCTATATCAGGCAGGATGTTCGACTGTTGGAGGCCCCTGCTCACGGGCAGAGTATTTTTTCCTATTCTCCAGGGTCCAGCGGGGCCAGGGCATACGCTCGCATTGTCGAGGATATGAAGGCGCGGATAAAGCGCGCTGCAACTTAAAGCCAGACAGTTGTCGCAAAAGGAGGAGAGGGTATGAGTCAGACAAAGGACATTTTTGAACAAACAGATGCTGGTTCTTCGCCGGCTCAGGCCGTGACACCCGGTCAGAGCGGTGACCCAAAAGAGGTGGAGGATCTGCGCAGGGCCCTGGATGAATGCCGGTTCAAGGCCGATATCCTGCATGAAATCCCTACTCCGGTGATGGCTGTGGACAGGGAGTACAGGGTCATCTACATGAACGCCGCCGGGGCAAAGGCACTGGGCAAATCTGCAGATGCTGTTGTGGGGCAGTACTGCTTCAACCTTTTCAATACCGGACATTGCAATACTGAAAACTGCCAGGTCAAAAAGGCCATGCAGCAGGACGGTGTGTTCACCAGCGATACCGTGGCCAGGCTGCCTTCCGGGGAGCTTCCCATCAGATACACCGGCAAGCCCATCAAGAATGACAAGGGTGA
>PWSL01000334.1 GCA_003563255.1 Desulfonatronospira sp.
AAGCGTTCCCAGGCTGGAGCCTGGGAACGAGAGGTGAAGCGGCTGGAGCCTGGGAACGAGAGGTAACCAGGAACCGATTTTAGCAACCAACATGTTGGTTTGAAATTTGTGCTAAGCTCCTAATGACTGGAGACTCCGTTGAGTTCATCTTGGGCGAAAACTACGATGGAATCTGTGCTGTATCAGTGGAAAAACAGGAACACAGCTAAACTCTATGAAAGCTCAAATGCTTGAACTAAAAACTGGACAACCGGCTCCATTCAAGGTCCCTGACCGGGAAGGATGCTTGATGGAGATCGGATATCCAACAGGAGGGCTAAATGTCCTTGTCCAGTATCCTGACACTTAACAATATGATTTATGCAACCAGAATTGAATCGTCACAGACTCGCATACAGTTTAGCCCTTTTCTAAGGAAAGCAGGGGACAGGCACCCCAGCCATTTTTTTGTTGTTGATGTAAAACACAGACTTAATAAAACAAGGGCTGGGAGAGCCAGTCCCCGTGCCGCATGCAAACGGCTGAACTGTTACTGAATAAGAAAACTCACTTTCTCAAAAAACATACCAGGATCTTTATATGCCAGACACAGCAATTTCTAAGATATTGAAAAATTCCACCAGAGAAATTCATGCATCTATAGAATCGACCCCGTTTGCCCAGGCCGTTTTAAAAAAAGAGATCACTATTGAAGCTTACCTGGGATTTATCCGGGTACTGGCTGTAATTCATTCTGCCTTAGAAGGATGTCTCAGCAACTGCAGTGATCAGAGGATATTAAGAATATGGTCCATTGAAATGCAGCGTTCGCCACTGCTTAATGATGATAATGATTTTTTCAGATGGGACCTAATCCCGGAGTCTCCTGAGGCAGTAAAAGCAGCCCTGGAAGCTGCTGCTCACATACGGCAGGTAGCTGGTAATAATCCCATAGCACTTGCCGGAGCTGTTTATGTCTTGATGGGTTCCACAAAAGGAGCTGTTATCCTGCTTCCATTGATTGCAAAAACTTTAAACCTGACTTCGGATAAAGGACTTTCATACCTGTCCTGTCATGGTGGTCAGGGACCAGAGCAATGGGATGCCGCATCGGCTGTTATGGACGAGGTCATAACTGACCCGGATGAGATTAAGGCTGCTCAAGATACAGCTCTTTTGATATTCAGGAAACTAGACAAAGCTTTTAAAGCTGTTTTTCCATTGCAGCCTGCTGAAATGAAATACTGTGCAACAGGTTTTAATCCGGAATCAGGGAATCACCCCGTACCTCAAAATAAACTTGATCTTGTGGCAGTCCTTCGGGCTTCTGATGCATGTCTTTCAGAGTATCCTTACTTTATCTACAGATACGGAAAAAGAGGCAGGCGGTATACTGACGCAGATGGAGCCTGGCTAACTACCGCTGCTGAACTTGAGCCTGAAACAATGCAGTCTCAGGCTGGATGGCTTGCTGGTGTGCTGTCCAGTCGGGGTATGCCAAGCATACTGCTGGCAAGGCATTTGGAAATTCTATCAAGAGAGCTCTCATTCATTCAAAAAGAGGATGATTATCGAATCAGTATATTGACGGCTGCAGCCAGGAGTATTGGTGATAACCTGGAAAATAATATTCCCGGGAACATGCGTAAGCTCAGAGCAGAAGCCATGGAACAGAGTCTGGGACGCAAAAATGATTTCTGCTGCCATGAAGCTTTAGATCTAATTTCCTCAGCAGTTGTGGATGAAGCAAATGGCATAAAAAACGCCATTGAAAGCCTTATGCTGTGGCTTATTGATCCAAAACGCTTTTCAAAACAGTGGATACAGGTTCTCAAAGATGAGGTAGAGTACCTCAGAACAGCAATTGATTAGTTGAGATGGTTACATGTGTATTAAAGATCACAGGTCTGGAACTCTGGACAGACATCCCTTTGAGGACTTTTTTTTAAATTGATCCATAATGATACTTTTTTGAAATGATCAATGAAAATGGGTGGGGTTCGCGAAAGATTATTTTAAGGGGTGGATAATAATGGATTATGTCACCATGACATTTCTGTTCTAATTTAGTCATCTTAACTAATTTTTGCGACATACCTAACAAAAAACTGTTTTTTTAAAAATATAGATTATCATGAGTTTGAAGAAAAATAATTACAGACCTGTTATTGATGATTCAATATGGATTTATCCTTCTAACATAGAAAAATTGTAACAGTTTAGCCATTTGCATGTGGCATGGGGACTGGCTCTCCCCGTACTTATTTTAAACATGCCAATCATCCTTCAGAAAAATAAGTGCGGGGGTGCCTGTCCCCTGCTTTCCTTAAAAAGGGCTAAACTGTTACGAAAAATTTCTGTTTTTCCGCGAAATGTATTATCCCACTGTACCCATGAGTATTAAGGTTCAAGAATAAGTTTTTTATTCGCTGAAGGTGTATAAATTATGATGTTATTTGAGAAATAAAACTGACGATTAAAACTCGTTTGCGATACAGGCAAATAGGCATAGTTTGAATAACCAAAGATCCAGGAGAAATGAAATGGACAACCAAGAAATAAAAGAGATATTCGAAGGATTTTTCCAAAAATATAAGAAAACAGAAGGCGATGACAACACATACACTGCTTTCTGGTCAGAAAGAAATCCTGAAGGCTCAGCTGAAATTGTTATGGTGAGATGTCCTGCTGATACCACATTCAAGTTCTTCATAAACGGAAAAAAAGTGGATGAAGTCAAGGAATGGGAAGGATTCTTTCCGGCGCTTGATAAATTTTCCAAGAAATATAATAAAGTATTCGATACAGAGAGCTTTTTCTCTGGCATGCAAGAAATGACCTGACGTGTAAAAACCATGCTTTTAGTGGCTTACTCCTGAAACCCTGTCACAAAAAACAAGAAAAATTTGAGCCATGACGGGGGTTCAGCACTTGGCGCTGGGACTGTTTTATTTTTGGACACTAAGCTCAGGTGCTCTCCCCGCCGCGCAAGCGGCTGATGCCTTTTCCTTGCGGGTTCTTATTCCCGCAAGGAAAAAACATGCTTCTTCAATCTCTTTTATCTGTGTCAA
>PWSL01000489.1 GCA_003563255.1 Desulfonatronospira sp.
AGTCGTATGGGAAGAAGCGCGGAGATCCTGACTGGGACGAGATTGCTGTTTTATCCGATCTCAACAACGACGATTCCGTAGGTTCTACCATATACGATCTGGCGATATTCGGTCTACATTCATCGATAGATCCATAATCTGTTTGTTCCCTGATGCGACTTTTCACCAGATCACTTCTTGGCATAACAACTTCTCGCTATTTATTGATCGATATTCTCTCGGCGCAACGCGCAACCCTCGGTTTTTTGGAACCTCTATATCGATATTGACAACAAATGAAACCCTTTTCTGCATTGCGGACAAAAATCCTGTAGTATAATTGCTGCAGATGAAGCAGCTCACGATGCTTCTTTTCATATTAATTATCTTGGTGGAGGTAAGGTTTATGAAGAGGTTTTTTATCGGCTTGGTGGCATTTTTGCTAGTTTTGGTGGTCGCGGGTTGCCCTGTTATTTTTGATGATCCACTGAGAATCGACGATCAGCGGGTGAACGAGGGAGAGACCCTGTCTTTTGATCTCAAGCAGTATACGACCGCAAGGAACATGGAAGACCTGAAATACGATCTACTTGATGAGAATCCTGCCTGGTATATTTTTAACGACAGCTATTTTGTTTTCGAGAACGTCCCCTTTAAGAATCCTGCATATGAAGTCAGAGTGGGTGTTACGAACGACAGAGGGGCAACAGTTACTGACTCTTTCAAGATTTATGTGAACAGGTTCCCTGAAGAGCCAGTGGCAGTGTTTCCTGAAAATGGAGCGACGGAAATCTCAACTGAAGTAACCTTGGAATGGACCTGCACCGACCCCGATGAGGATTACCTAACTTTCTCAGTCTTCTTTGGCGATGCTGAAGATCAGCTTGATATGGTTATCGAAAACACACCACTTACTTCTCACGAACTCGGTGTTCTTGAACCTGCTACTGAGTATTTCTGGAAGGTTATTGCTTCAGATGAACACGGTGCGTCGACGACCGGTGAACTGTGGAGCTTCAGAACAGTTAAACCTACTCCGGAAGGCCCGAAAATGATGGTGATTGAACCTGAAGGAAAAGGAACAGTAACTCCCGAACCCGGAACGTATGTCTTTGAAGAGGGTGAAGTTGTCCGCCTTTCTGCTGAACCGGAAGAGGGCTGGAAGTTCACTAAGTGGGAAATAAACGGACAGGAGTCTGAGGAAGCTGAGCTCAATATAGAAATGCATGAGGACAAAACAGCTAAGGCATTCTTCAGTCTGAAGGAGTACTCTATAGAAGCTTCGGCAGAACCTGAAGGATCTGGACTGGTTAATGGTGTAGCAGTGTTTGAAGAAGTTTTCAGCCACGGTGAACGAGTGGAATTGATTGCTCAGGAGCTCGAAGGGTTTAGTTTTCTTGAGTGGAGTGGGGATGTCGACGGAGTCAACAAGAAGGAACCTGTACTTGCATTTGATGCAGATAGACACAGGAATCTTGTTGCACACTTTGAACTGAAAAAGCACACGTTAACAGTTACTGCAGTTCCGGAAGAGGCTGGAGAAGTAACTGGGGAAGGAGTTTTTGAGCACGGAGAGACTGTAGAAGTTTCAGTAGTCCCCAATGACGGTTGGATATTTGTTGAGTGGCAAATTAATGGTATTGTCAGCGATAAACTTGTGGTTGAATTCGAGATCGAAGAGGACACTTCTGCAACAGCGATCTTTCGAGAGGACACACGTCCCTATCTCAGGATCTTCAGCCTTCCTCAAGACGGCATGGAGCTCAGTATTAACGGGGAGATCTTCTTTACACCAGTAGAATTCAGGGTTCCTGAAGGAAGCGAGCATCACGTTGTTGTTCAGAGGGTTCAAGAGTTCAACTTGTATGATTATCCCAATAGGCCCGAACTGAGAGGAGTAGATTCGATCTTTGAATTCGCTCGTTGGGATGATGGTTATACAGAGAACGAAAAGATCGTCATTGTTGATGAAGAAACAGAGTTAACGATGGTATTCGATGCAAAGTACAGAGTCGAGAGTGGAAGCTATCCTCATGGTGCAGCGGACCCTGGTAACGAAGGCTGGCATGAAGAAGGTTCCAAGATTCTCTTCGAGGTGCCGCTTGAGGCCACGATTATGCAAGGAGGAGAAGAGCGACTGGTCCCCTTCGATTATTGGACTTTAAACCGCAGAGATGACAGAATCCCTGGAGAATCATCCAACGGGAAGTCACTATTGCTAGTTGAGGTTATTGAACCTACTTTCGTTCAGGCTAGGTACAATCTTCCTTGTAGTAATTAGTTTCGACAGTCATCTGTAGAACTTCTGCAATACTTTACAGGAAAGTCGGCAAAGATAGTTACTGGCCTGGACTTTTTTCATAGGGTCGACAAACTGATTCGTCTCATTGAACGAGTTAGTTCCGTTTTACGTGTCTGTTAGTGTATGCTTATAGTGTAGTTACCGAATGTGCCTGCTAATCTTTAGCGTTTTTTGGATTTCTACAGCAGGTTTCTGCAATGGATTGAGAGAAACTGTATGACTATTTTTGGATAATTTACTTGGATTGATACTAGATTAACTGCATTGGTTTCAGTTGGAATGGAAGGCCACAGAATACGATCCAGTCTCTTGATTGATGAGTCTTTGTTATCTTGATTTTATGCTTCTGAAACGGGGGGGTTATATGCGCGCTATATTGAAAAGCTTTCTTCTGAGTGCTTGTTTTCTAATACTTCTGAGTTTGCTCGGTTGCCCATTTTTAAGGCCGAATAATCCACCCATCTTATCAATTCCTGATCAGACAATTCGCGAGAGTGATGAGAAACTCTTAGTAAATCTTCTTGAATATGCTGAAGATCCAGATAATGATCCCCTTACATTTCAACTTACGCAAGGAGACAAAGGTGAGATAGTTAAGATTCATGACGAATACCGCTATGTATATTATCCAGAGTACGGAGATGCTGGTACATATGGGATAACGATCGAAGTTGCTGACTGGAGAGAGGGAAGAGCAGAAGATACATTTGTTCTTACAGTAGAGAGGTTTGCTGAAGAGCCGAAGAATCCTTCACCTTCAAT
>PWSL01000080.1 GCA_003563255.1 Desulfonatronospira sp.
GGCTCTCCCCGCACTTATTTTTTCCAATAAAACCAAGATCATTTTTAATAAAAATAAGTGCGGGGGTGCCTGTCCCCAATTGAGGCAGGCATAAAATTTTATAAGTTTCGCTGTAGTGTTAATCGTTGAAGAGAAAACTTCATGATTTCGTATCTGTTTAGCGCTTTACATGTGGCATGGGGACTGGCTCTTCCGGGACCCACTTGTCCCAGAAAATGAGATATTTTAAGCACAAAATGATGCTCAAGTGGGTCCCGGAGTGCCTGTCCCCTGCTTTCCTTAAAAGCGCTAAACAGGCACATGATTTCAAAGGATTTATATCCTAAAGTTTAAAGCGGAATAGTATGGATTTTTTTGTCACCTGGCTGCTGGTTGGGCTGATAAGTGCAATAATCGCCGCGCGCAAAGGACATAGTGGATGCGGCTGGTTTGGTATGGGGATACTGCTGGGGCCCTTTGGACTTATCATGGCCTTGCTGACTCCTGAAAATCCGGATAATGTCCGCAAGATCCCCCGTGCAGCGCACAAATGGAAGAAATGTCCTTACTGTGCGGAAAGAATCAGGGCGGAAGCCAGGAAATGCAGGTACTGCGGTGAGACGTTCGACAGCGGGGAAGGGGAAAAAATCGCGCCTGCTTCCGCCACGGGTACAACAGGCCTGGAAAGGGTGTTGGAAAAGATCAGGCACAGTCTCCTGGACACCAACCTGGGAGCCTATATAGTGTACTTTATCATTGCCGTAATTATTGTGTTTTATATATTATCATGACAGTCAATAGATCTTTGGCAACGCCTGGTTTTCCTGACATGATCCAGGATGCTGAATATCCGGAATATTATCAGCTTTAACCGCCTGATTTCTTTACCTCAACCTGTTACCCGGTTAAACACCGCCGCCGGCAGTCACGCGCAAGCGGACAATGTGCAAGTCATGCAATCAGTTAATCAGGCGCAAGGCGTATCTGTTCAGCGCTTTTATGGAAAGCAGGGGACAGGCACTCCAGCACTTATTTTTAATAATGATTTCTACATCAGATAAAAATAAGTGCCGGGAGAGCCAGTCCCCATGCCACATGCAAAGCGCTAAACAGATACTGCAAGGCTTTTCAACAGCCTGCGTGCATTTTTATGCGAAGGATCTATGGACAGGGCCTTTTCAGCGAGACTGGCGGCCTTGTCATTTTGCTTCAAAGCGGCATGCGTGGTGGCAATATTGTAGGGCACGCTGGCATAACTGGTAAGCAGGCCAGGATTGAGTTCCAGTGCTTTTTGGAAGCTTGCCAGTGCATTGTAGTACTGCTTTCCCTGGGCGTAAGCCAGACCAATGTTGTAATACAACCCTTCATCACCAGGAGCTATCTTCAGGGCTTGCTGATAAAATTCTATAGCCCTGGAAAGCTTACCCTGCTGCCTCAAGTTTATTGCGATTTCATTGAATAACCATAAATCATCACGATTCAGATCCTGACCTTTGTATTCAATGGCTTTTTCCAGGTATTTCGTGCTGAGCTCCGGCCGGATATTCTTTATTCTGCGGGCTATCTTAGCCATGGTGGAGCTAATAATATCCCTGGCCTGCCTCTGTACCTGTCTGATAGCCTGATTGAAGCTTTGCACCGCATTTTCCTCGTCATCCAGCTGTAAATAGGTGCTGCCAAGCTCAATTTTTCTATCGTAATTAAGTGGTGATATCTTATCCAGTTTTTTAAGGTATTCCAGTTTTTTTTCGAGATCCTCCATGTCTTCGTAAAGTGTTACCAGTTTTTTTAAGGGCTTAAGGTACATCTTACTTTCCCGGGAGGCTTTAATATAAAAGTCCTCCGCCAGTTCGAAATTGCCTTTGGCCTTTGCAATGTCTCCCTTCAGAATAAAACCGGCTGCGCTGTCAGGTTTCTGATTCAAAATTTCTTGCACCACCTCGTCTGCCTGTTCAAGTTCATTGGTTAAAATTAAAGATTTGGCAGTGTTGATCTTTTGGGATAATCCATCAATGGGTTTAAAAGTGAGACTGATCTTCTGAACAAGGGAATAGATTGAAACAGGTTTTACGATTACGTTGTCTGCACCCATCTCGTATATTTGCGCTACGTTATCCCTGTTTGTTTCAGCTGTTAAAGTAATGAACCTGCACTCGTCTCCAAAACTTGATTTTAAATCTCTTAACCTGAAGACATTGCTGCTGCCTTCAGTCATGTTTTCAATCAAAAAAATTATTCCGGTATAAATGCCTGAGCTCAAAAGGACCCTGGCTTCAGAGGAGACTTTGTCAATATGCTTTCTATGAATAAGGGCTCTGGTGTCTAATCCCAGATATTTAAAGGATGCATGCACTGTTTTATAAAAAAGGATATCATCGGTGACTGCGAATATGCATCCTTTTCTGACAGAGATAAAATCTCTGAATATATCATTGTATTTCTTGACTGCTTGCTTTTGCGCCACATTAACCTCGATTTTGATCCTTCCAGGCCTGGGGACTGTCCCCGCTATGTACTAACTGTGCAGGTTCACACAACTTAGCCTTTGTCATATTATATTTGTGCAGGACAGGTGTCGCGGGGACTGTCCCCGGGCCGGTTCCTGCGCCCCCTGAATGGTTACTCGGTGGTGGCTATTGGCACCAGGCCCTGGGGACTGTCCCCGCTAAGTACTAACTGTGCAGGTTCACAAACTTAGTGTCTACAATTTTTGTATTTGTGCGGAAAAGGTGTCGCGGGGACTGTCCCCGGGCCGTTTCCGGCACCCACTGAATGGTTACATTTTGTGCTTAAAATATCTCATTTTCTGGGACAAACGGGTCCCGGAATAGCCAGTCCCCATGCTACATGCAAAGCGCTAATCAGATACATGTTTTTATAGTTTCTGCCTCTGAAGTCCTGCAAAGAACTGTATCTGAGTTCCGGAGTTATTGCAGTTCCTGCTCCAGAGCCTGCAGCAACTGGTTCCTGGTGAACATGTCCCGCAGTATCAAAGGACTTTGAGGGTTGTCCATGGAGAATATCGCCACCAGGGGAATGCTCTGGCTGTCAAGGGAGCGTA
>PWSL01000345.1 GCA_003563255.1 Desulfonatronospira sp.
CCCCACCCGCGGGAGAAGAACGTCCATGGCAGCCACGGTGCTTGAGTCATCATTCACCCGCATATAAAAGGGCTTTATGCTGGCCGGGTAATCATGGACTATAAGAGGTTTATGAAAATGCTCTTCGCATAGAAAGCGCTCATGTTCAGTCTGCAGGTCCAGGCCCCATTGCACCGGGTACTCAAATTTTCTGCCGCAGCCTTGAAGCACTTCCAGGGCCCGGGTATAGCTTATGCGCTCAAAGGGCTGGCTGAGGACGCTGTCCAGCCTGTCCTCAAGGCCCTGATCCACAAAGCGGGAAAAAAGTTCCAGGTCCTCGCTGCAATACTTTCTCACATGCCCTATCAGGGCCTGGACAAAATCCTGGGCCATATCCATTATGTCCTGCAGATCGGCAAAGGCCACTTCCGGCTCCACCATCCAGAACTCGGCTGCGTGTTTGCTGGTATTGGAATTTTCCGCCCTGAAAGTGGGACCGAAAGTGTAAACGTCCCCCAGGGCACAGGCCATGCTTTCCGCGGGCAGCTGCCCGGAAACCGTGAGGTGGGCCTTTTTCCCGAAAAAATCCCGGCCAAAGTCTGCAGGGGATTTCCAGGCCTTGTCCGGATCAAGGGCTGTCACCACAAACATCTCCCCTGCCCCCTCGCAGTCCGATCCGGTGATAATGGGAGTGTGTATGTAGTAAAACCCCCGCTCCCGGAAATACTGGTGCACAGCAAAACTGAGCTCGGAACGGATACGGTTCATGGCTCCGTACTTGTTGGTCCTGGGCCGCAGGTGTGCAATCCCGCGCAAAAATTCATCGGAATGACGCTTTTTCTGCAAGGGATAACTTTCCTGGTCTGCACTGCCTATAAGCTCCAAATGTGCAGCCTGAACCTCCCACTTCTGGCCTTTGCCCGGGGAGGCCTGCAGGTTGCCTGTCACCTTGATCGCGGCCCCGGTGCCTGTCCCGTCAAGGCTATCAGTCCCGGCAACACCCGGGTCCACCACGATCTGCAGGTTGGTTCTGCAGGAACCGTCATTGAGCTCTAAAAAAACCACACCCTTGGATTCCCTCTTGGTCCGGACCCACCCCTTGAGCATAATGCCCTGGACAGGTGCTTCCGCATGCAAGGCCTGCTTCACCCTGGTTCTTTCCATCTGACCTCCAGATAATTCTAAAGCATATTCAGGGGATCCAGGTCCAGGCTTACCCGCACCTGGCGGTGATGCTGAAACAAGGGATACATTTCCAGATATGCTTTCTTAATCCCGGACCAATCCCCGGCTTTGACCAGAAATTGATACCGCTCCCTGTTCTTAAGCCGGGACAATACTGCCGGGGCAGGCCCCAGAAGTTTTACGCCGTGGGCTGCAGCCGCCTGCTTTGCCCTCTGGCGAAGACCTGCCAAAAAATCCGCACTGCCATTCCATGTATCCGGAAAAGAAAAACGGATCATCCCCAGCTTGACAAAAGGGGGATAGCCGAATTTTTGCCTGCGGCTTATCTCTTGTTCAAAAAAACCCTTATAGTTGCAGTCCCGGATATACTGCCAGCAAAAATGCTGGGGATTGCGGGTCTGAATATATACTTTTCCAGGTTTTTCTCCTCTGCCGGATCGACCCGAGAGCTGTACCAGGAGTTGAAATACACGTTCGGTGGAACGGTAGTCAGGCAACCCAAGCCCCAGGTCACCGTCAAGGACTATGGCCAGGGTTACCTCTGGAAAGGAATGCCCCTTGCTGAGCATTTGAGTGCCGACCAGCACCTGGGCCTCTCCGGATGCAAAAGCCTGCAATATCTTTTCTGACTTTCCAGGACTCCTGGTACTGTCACGATCCAGGCGCAAAACTGTGGTTTCGGGCAGGTGCCTGGTCAGAAACTCTTCCACTTTTTCAGTGCCCTGCCCCACTGGAATAAACTCCGACCCCCGGCAATGACCGCATATGGGCGGAAAGGAAATCGAAATGCCGCAATAATGGCACACCATGCGATTTCTTTTTTTATGATAAGTAAGCCCCACCCGGCAACTTTGACACTTAACCGTCTCGGAACAGGCCTTGCACATAAGTACCGGGGAATACCCCCTGCGGTTGTGCATGATTACGGCCTGTTCCCCCCGCTTTACGGTTTCCTGCAAAGATTCCGCGCAGGTCTTGGCCAAGGCGCCGAATACCGCCGGTTCTTCCTTAAGGTCCACAAACTCTACTTCAGGCAAAGAACTGGTCCCGATGCGGTGCTGCATTTCCACCAGTTTTACCTGTCCCTTGCCGGCTGCGTAATAAGTCTTTACGTCCGGAGTGGCCGAACCAAGCACCAGCAGGGCATTGTCTCTGGCTGCAAGGTACCAGGCCACCTCCTTGGCCTGGTAAATGATACTCTGGTCCTGCTTGAAAGACTCGTCATGCTCCTCGTCCAGGACAATAAGGCCTGCATCCTGCACCGGCATGAATAGTGCCGACCTGGTCCCCACCAAGAGTATCGGACTTTTTCCTGAACAAAGCTCTACGAAAAACTTTTCCTTACTTCTGGGGCTTTTGCTGCCATGGTGCAGAAAAACCCTGGCCCTGGACAAATAACTGCAGGCCTGCTGATAAAGATTTCTGGCTATGGCTATTTCAGGGGCAAGAATAATTGCCGAACGACCCATCTCCAGGCATTGGCGGGCCAGTTCCAGATAAACCAGGCTTTTGCCGCTGCCGGTTATTCCGTGCAGCAAACAGGCCCTGAAACCTTCCTGCAGCTTGGGACCCAGCAACTCCAGGGCCTTTTGCTGGCCTGGACTGAAACAAAAGCCCTGCCCAAAAACCTCATACTTTCCTCTCTCCTCTTCTTCTTCCCTGGAACAATACCTAGCAAGACCTTTATCCAGCAAGGCCTTCAGGGCTTTTCCCGATCCCTGACCCAGTTCAGCCCTGATGCCTGCTCCAGGCATGGGACCATGGGCATACAACAAATCCATTACCGCCCATTGCACCCTGGCCTGTGGTCTTATAGGCCAGGGCGGTTCTTTGGCTGCTGCCACAAGAAAGCCTTCTCTCCTGCTGACTCCGGTGTCAAGCCGCCCCTGCGTCCACCGCTCTGCCAGCCTGAAAAGAACTTCCTCTCTGCCCCAACCTCTTGAAAAAGGAATAATGCTGTTTTTCTCATCCCTCCATCCGTCGGGCACCCTTCGCAAGGGTGCTGGAATGACAAAAGCCAGCACCCGTGCCAGAGTAGTCAACTGCCTGGCTGCTACTTTTTCGAGCATTTCCAGATAGTCCGGGTTTAAAAGAGGCTCTTTTTCTAGGGGCCAGAAGATCGGTTTCAGTTGTTTTTCAGAGCAGGAGGCGGGTATGCTGCGTTCCAGCACAGCGCAGCAAAGTTTATTGACCCTTCCCATGGGAACCAGCACCCGCATACCGGGTCTCCAAATATCCTGCGGCAGGTATGGAGGCTGAGCATAGCTCAGGCTGGAATAAGGCTGGCTCAATACTGCGGCGGACCAGACAGGAACGCAGGTATGTTGTGTTTGCATAAGCGGAGGATAATAACCAGGGTGAAAAACCCCGGACCGAAAAGATCAGGTTTCAGCCCGCAGCAATACTTACCCGTATCAGCTATTTACGGCCGGGGAGAAAATCCTCCAGGCTTTTAAGCAGATCCGTCTTAAGTTCATCATCCTGGAGGGCAAAATGAATATTTGCACTGAGATAGTCCACCCAGTTGCCGATGTCGTAGCGTTGACCCTCAAGCTTTACCGCCAGCACCCTTTTGTGGCGTGCCATGGACTGCAGCGCGTCAGAGAGCTGATACTCCAGATTATGGCCTGGCTCCAGGGTTTCCAGGTGCTCAAAAATTTCAGGGGTGAGCACATAGCGTCCCACTATGGCCAGACGTGAGGGTGCATCTTCCACCCGGGGCTTTTCGTAAACATTACGGATGCGATACAGGCCCGGAGCAATCTCCTCTCCCTGAATAATGCCGTAGTTTGAAACATTTTCCCTGGAAACCTCCACCACTCCAACAACAGACATATGCTCGGTCTTGGCTGCTTCCAGAAGCTGTTTAATGGCTGGACGCCGGCTGAACATAAGGTCATCCCCGACCATAACCGCAAATGGTTCTTTGAAAACCACTTCCCTGGCGCACAAAACAGCATGGCCCAGACCTAACTGTTCTTTCTGGCGCACGGAAATAATATTGGCCATTTCAGCCACCTGGCGTACTTCACGCAAAAGGTGTTCTCTTTTTGTCCGCCTCAGCACAGCTTCCAGAGACAGATTGTAGTCGAAATGATCCTCCAGGATCCTTTTTTGCTGATTGGTCACAAAAACCACGTTGGTGAGGTCAGCTTCAATGGCCTCTTCCACTACGTGCTGCACTGCAGGCTTTTTGTATATGGGAAGCATCTCCTTGGGGACGTTTTTGGTTGCAGGCAAAGACCGCGTACCCCAACCAGCTACTGGAATTACTACTTTCCTGGCTTCCATGATCATGCTCCTTGTGTAACAGTTTAGCCCTTTTCTATGGAAAGCAGGGGACAGGCATCCCAGCCCTTGTTTTTTTGTTGATGAAAAAACAGACTCTATAAAACAAGGACTGGGAGAGTTAGTCCCCGGGCCACCTGCAAATGGCTAAACTTGTTACCTCATTGTTATAATTGAAAATATCAACCGTTCTGTTCCGCCGCCCCACACCGGGTCAGCCTCTGCAAAACGCTCATGAAAAAAGTATATAAGCAAAATATACTTCCAGGTTCAGCTTGGCAAGAGCATCGCTGAAACTTAATCCATCTGTGTCTGTGTAGAGCTTAGAAGTCAGTCTTAACCCGTAGTCCTTCTTCCACAGACCTTGCCAGGTGAATGGCCAGGTCCTCTACCATGGTCTCATCTTTACCCTCCACCATAACCCTGACCACGGATTCGGTACCTGAATACCTGAGAAGTACCCGGCCCTGGTTCCTGAGCTTTGCTTCCGCGTCCTTGACCGCCTCCTGAATCACTTGAACCTCTTCAAAGGGCCTCATTCTTTCCACGTGCACATTGATGAGGCGCTGAGGAAAAGGTGTCAAAAGTTTAGAAAGCTCTGACAGGGGCCTGTTCTTCTGCAGCATGATCTTTAAAAGCTTGATGCCGGCCAGAATGCCGTCCCCTGTGGTTGCGTAATCCATAAAGATGAGGTGGCCGGACTGCTCTCCGCCAAGGACCGCCCCTTCCTTGCGCATGGCCTCCACCACGTAGCGGTCCCCGACCTTTGTGCGCAAGAGCTTCCCTCCCTGCTTCTGCATAAAGAGTTCCAGGGCCATATTGCTCATGACTGTACTTACCAGGAGTTTGCCGGGCAGTTCGTCGCGCTCCATGAGGTCCCTGGCACAAATGGCCATTATCTGGTCTCCGTCCAGGATAACTCCGTTTTCATCGATGGCGATCAGCCTGTCCCCGTCCCCGTCCAGGGACAGCCCAATGTCAGCCCCGTGTTCCAGGACCATATTAGCTGCTACTTCAGGGTAAAGGGAACCGCACTTCTTGTTGATATTCAACCCATCCGGCTCGGTTCCGGCCATGATGACCTTGGCCCCAAGTTCTTCAAAAATCAGTGGAGCAACCCGGTAGGTGGCGCCGTGGGCACAGTCTATCACCACCTTCATCCCCTGCAGTGACATGGTGTTGGGCAGGCTGTTCTTGAGGTGAACAACATACCTTCCAGGACTGTCCACGATTTTCCTGGCCCTGCCTATGGCTTCCGGCTGGGGGTGCTTCCAGTTTACATCCGGGGACAAAACCAGCTCTGATATATCATCTTCCACCTGGTCCGAAAGCTTGAAGCCCATGTGATCGAAAAACTTGATCCCGTTGTCCATGAAAGGATTGTGGGAGGCAGAAATAACCACTCCCAGGTCGGCACGCATGTTCTTGGTCAAAAAAGAAATGGCCGGGGTAGGCATGGGCCCTACCAGAAAAACATCCATACCTGAAGCGCAGAACCCGGATGTCAGAGCGTTTTCAAATACATAACCTGAAAGCCTGGTGTCCTTTCCTATCAGCACCCTGTGCCGCCTGTGCCCGTTGCGGAAATACTGGCCTGCTGCCAAACCCAGCCTGAGCACTATCTCTGGCAGCATGGGAAAAATATTGGCTTGCCCTCTCAGGCCGTCCGTACCAAATAATTTTTTGCGCATGCTGTATTCTCCTGTTTCTTTATTCCTTTGGTATCTGTTTAGGAATGCAGGGGACAGGCAAACCCCGCACTTATTTTTGTCACAGAAAATTCCAGCATTTTTGAAAAAATAAGTGCGGGGAGAGCCGAGCCATTTTACGGTTTGAGTTCGGCAAAAGTGCCTGTCCCCGGTGGCCGAGGCAATAATTAACACAAAGTATCGCTGTAGTGATACCTTTATTCAATTTTTACTTCAATGACTTCCGGACGCATTTCCAAAACCCGACCATGCTCGGGAACTATAGCATGTACCTGTAATTCATGCATCCCTCGCTCAACCCCCGGCTCTATTTCCACATAATAGTGAATCCTGTCCCGCCAGCCTTCCTGTTGCAGCAACTCCCGGGGCAATTTCAGATTCCCCCTGACATGGTCCGGTTCCAGGGTGTATTTTATGTCTTCAGCACCTGTGACCTCAACAGGCTTGCGGACCCAGATTTCCTCCAGCAACGGACCAAATACAAGTTCTACACGTACATCAGGGGTGCCGGTCTCCATTTCAGGACCTAGAACAAGACCCACCCTGCGCTGGATCATACCTGGTCTCTCATCTTCAACAGCCAGCGGTCTGGTTTTAACCGCATCCATATTCTGAATAATATTTTCCGGTCCTTTAATACGCACTGATGCCGGCTCCACCGATTTGTCCTTCAACTCGTAGTAGGGGCTTATGGCTCCTTTCCACTCTATTTCCACAGGCAGTTCACGGATTATCAGCCTGTCCACCTCCAGATCAAGCCTGTGAGGAGTAATCTCCACCGCCTGTACCGCACGGGGCAGATTGATCCTCTTGGGATCCAGGACAATAGTATTTTCACCATGTTCCAAACCGGACAAGTCCAGGTTGTAAGCCAGTCGGCCGACTTCCATACGGCTCAGCATGGTCTTTGTGGCCCGGCACCTGACGGTGACTTTACTGACCATACCTGACATGATGGTGTATTCTTCCGGGACTTGCGAGACTTCCACCGAAACTTCCACCCACATCTCCACCTTTTCCTGGCCGCTGATAAGATACCAGAAAAAAACGGCCAGAACCAGGGCCAAAATTCTGTACTGCAAGTTGCTTCTAAGCATATTATAAATTTTACTGTAGATAATCATACCTGGAATGTCTTTCTCCACCCCCTGCCATCTGTTCAGTGTCTTTCGTCCATTGACCTTCGCCTACTACTTCTCCCATGCCGCTGTGAGCACCCTTCTCAAGCGTACTTCGTCAAGAGCGGGAATCAGTTTGCCAGATATTGCCACTGCAATCCTTCCTCTTTCCTCTGAAACCACCACTGCCAGGGCATCGCTTTCTTCGGTTATACCTATGGCCGCCCTGTGCCTGGTTCCGTAATTCCACCTGGGAGGCACACCCACTGCCAGTGGCAGTATGCAGCCTGCAGAAACAATTTTGTTCGCCCTGAGCACAACGGCCCCGTCATGCAGCCTGGTATTGGGGTAAAAAATGGTTTCCAGCAGTTCCCTGGAAAATCTGGCATCGATCTCCACTCCCGACTCAACAATATCTCCAAGGGGAGTTCTTCTTTCCAGTACTATCAAGGCACCGATCTTTTTTTCAGCCATCTGTACCGCTGCCAGGACCAATTCATCCAGAACTTTATTAGTAGGTCTTGGATTGAACCAGAGTCTGCCGGCCCCCATTTCAGCCAGAGCCTTGCGTATATCACTTTGAAAAAGGATAATGATCACTAAAAACAGTGACCCCAGGAAGTTGGTCAGCATTCCGTGCAGAGTATACAGGCCGAACTCATCCGCTACATAATAGACCACCATTAAAATGATAAGCCCGTAAACCACCGACACGGCCCTGGTACCCTTAAAAAACAGTATAATACGGTAAGCGATATACGCCACTACCGTGATATCCACCAGGTCGCGCCAGCCTATCTGAACAATTCCCAAATCTAGGAGCATATGTTTTCGACGATTTTTAAGGTGATTCTGGTGTCCTGGACATGATGCACCCTGTGAATTCCAACCTGCTTTGCGGCCATGAGTGCCGTTCCCACCTGTGTAGGCATCCCTCTTTCCTGAAGTTCCAGTCCCAACAACCTGCTCCACATGGACTTGTAGGACAAGCCCACAAAAAGCGGGCGTCCCAGAACATGAAAACACTCCATGTTTCTCATAAGTTCCAGGTTATGTTCAAGGGTCTTGCCAAAACCTATGCCCGGGTCTAGAACTATACGGTTCTCAGGCATTCCGGCTCGAACAAGCCTGGTGAGGTTGGTTTCGAAAAAAGAAAGAATCTCGCGGGTTACATCAGTGTAACGTGGGTCTGTCTGCATGTTTTCAGGGCGGTCCAGGGTGTGCATCAATACATATCCCGGCTTGTACTGCAGCAGCACATCCAGAAGTTCAGGATCAAAGCGACAGGCTGAGATATCGTTAATGATAACCGCCCCGGCCTCCAGGCACCTGGATGCAACCCTGGATTTGTAAGTATCCACTGATATTATTGCATCCCGGTTGACATCCAGAAGGTTCTCAAGGACCGGCAAAACTCTTGTCATTTCGCTCTCTGCGCTCACGCTCTGAGAAAACGGCCTCGTGCTCTCCCCACCCAAATCCAGAATATGCGCTCCCTGATTCAGAAGCTCAAGCCCGTGCCGGGCAGCGGCCTCTGGCTCAAAATGCCTGCCCCCGTCGAAAAAGGAATCCGGAGTGATATTTACGATACCCGCAATCAAAAAAGGGGCGGGACCTATCACCCCGCCCCCCCGAACATACCATGTTACCATGTTAAAATACCCTGGCTGATATCTGTTCAGCGCATCTTAGAAAAGCAGGGGGGCCAGTCCCCGTGCTACATGTAAAGTGCTGAACAGCTATCCTGGTTGAATGTCAAATGTATGGCTACTTAACACTACAGCGACACTTTGTGTTAGTTATTGCCTCAGCCACCGGGGACAGGCACTTTTGCCGAACTCAAACCGTAAGATAGCTGGGCTCTCGGCAGCAAAAGAGCCAGTCCCCTTCAAGTTCAAATAACGTGTCGCTGTAGTGTTAAGACTCTATCTTGAAACCAGAGTCATCCTCCCCGTCCGAATCGCTGTCACTGTTATCATCGCTTTGTTTCTTTTTTTCACTGGCCTTATCTTTCTCCTGCTTCAGTTCTTCCTCTATGGGAGGCAACTCCTCGCCCTGCATCAGCCTGTCCACTTCCTTGCCTGTGATGGTTTCCCTGTCCAGAAGAGCTGCTGAAATGCGGTGCAGATTGTCCATATTATCCTTGAGAAGCATTTTAGCCCGGTCATAGCCATCCTGTACGATTCGTTTGACCTCGGCGTCTATGAGCTTGGCTGTGTCCTCGCTGTACTCTTTGTGCTGCACAAACTCCCGCCCCAGAAAAACTTCTTCTCCCTTACCCCCGAAGGAAAGCGGCCCCAAAGTCTCGCTCATACCCCATTCGCAGACCATTTTCCTGGCCATCTTTGAGGCCCTCTCGATATCGTTGCCGGCCCCGGTGGTCATCTGGTTGAAGACCAGTTCCTCGGCCACCCGGCCACCCAGAAGTACCGAGAGATTGTTTTCCAGGTAGGTCTTGGAATAATTGTGCCGCTCGTCCTCGGGAAGCTGCATGGTGACTCCCAGGGCACGTCCCCTGGGAATGATGGAAACCTTATGGATGGGATCAGTCCCTGGCAGAAGCTTGGCCACCAGGGTATGCCCGGCCTCGTGATAAGCAGTTGTTTTCTTTTCTTCTTCGCTCAAGATTATGCTTCTTCTTTCCTTGCCCATGAGCACCTTGTCCTTGGCCTCCTCAAAATCCTCCATGCTTACCTGATCCTTGTCCTTCTTGGCCGCCTGCAGGGCTGCCTCGTTGACCAGGTTTTCCAGGTCTGCACCGGAAAATCCAGGTGTGCCCCGGGCGATAACATCCATATCCACCCCCTGAGCCAGAGGAGTCTTACGGCTGTGCACTTCCAGGATGTGCTTACGCCCGGCCAGGTCTGGATTGGGTACCACCACCTGCCTGTCAAAACGTCCGGGTCTGAGAAGCGCCGGGTCCAGCACGTCCGGGCGGTTGGTGGCGGCTATCAGGATGACGCCTTCGTTGGATTCGAAGCCGTCCATTTCCACCAGCAACTGATTCAGGGTCTGCTCCCGCTCATCGTGGCCGCCTCCCAGACCGGCACCTCTCTGACGGCCCACCGCATCTATTTCGTCGATGAATATCAGACAGGGGGCATTCTTTTTGCCTTGCACAAACAGGTCCCTGACCCTGGAGGCTCCCACACCCACAAACATTTCGACGAAATCCGATCCAGAAATCGAGAAAAAAGGCACACCGGCCTCACCGGCCACAGCTCTGGCCAGCAGGGTTTTGCCTGTTCCAGGGGAACCAACCAGCAACACTCCCTTGGGTATACGTCCCCCAAGCCTGGTGAATTTCTTGGGGTCACTTAAAAAGTCCACAACTTCGGTAAGCTCGTCCTTAGCCTCATCCACTCCGGCCACATCTGAAAAGGTGACCTTGCTGTCTTCCTGGGCCACCAGCTTGGCCTTGGACTTGCCGAAAGACATGGCCTTGCCCCCGCCGCCCTGCATCTGGCGCATAAAAAATATCCACACTGCTATAAGCAGCAGAATTGGAAACCAGGAAATAAAGACTGTCATGAGCATGGAACCTTCGTCTTCAGGTTCCGCCTCCACCTGGACATTATTTCTCAGGAGCTTATCCACAAAGTTGGGGTCCTCAGGATGGTAGGACACAAACCTCTGATCGTCGAAGGTAACTCCAGAAACCTCCTGTCCCTTGATCTTTACCGCCATGACCTCGCCCTGCTCAATCCTGTCCAGCAGCTCGGTATATGTTAATCTTTCATATTGTTCCTGAGGCTGGTTGAACATGTTGAAAAGCATGATCAAAACCACCGAGATGGTCGCCCAGAGCAAAAGGTTTTTGGAAAAAGTGTTCAATATCTTCCCTCCAGAAAAAAAGGATCAGCTTGTCTCTACAGCGAAACTATCACTACGGCGAAACTTCGTATCTGTTTAGCGCTTTGCATGTGGCACGGGGACTGGCTCTTCCGGGACCCGCTTGTCCCAAAAAATTAGTCATTTTGAGCACAAAATGATGCTCAAGAGGGTCCTGGAGTGCCTGTCCCCGTTAGCCGAGGCGATAATTAACACAAAGTGTCGCTGTAGTGCTAAACAGATACTGGTATCAAATCTCCATTCGGGACAGGAACCTCCCGTACTTATTTTTATAAAAGAGGATTATCACTACAGCGAAACTTATATATTGACCTCCGGGGACTGGCTCTTTTGCCGCCTGATTTTTTGTTCAATTGTAAGTTATCAAACGGCAAAAGTGCCTGTCCCCAATTGAGACAGGTTATAAA
>PWSL01000409.1 GCA_003563255.1 Desulfonatronospira sp.
CCATCCCTGCTCTGGAGGCTTCTGAATTTTGACAGGATACAAGTTTGATAATAGGCGATCAAAATAAGGGCTCTTTTCAAAACTTCTTCTCGGGTAACCGCATAACAAAAGAAAATTTTTATTGCTAAATAAATATCTATAGAAATCTTGAATAACCTCTGCCAATTCTTCACGGGTATAAAACGGCGTTTCTTTGCTGGTTAGGGCATTGTAATAAGGAATGTAAACAGTTACTAACTTCTTGACGTCAGAGCTACTGAACATAGAAAAGGCTCTCTCCGGTTCAAGATATTTTAGCGCCTCATCTAAATGGCCAGCGACTATTTCTAGAATTCTTTTCTCAGAGAGAGGTTTATTGTTTTTCCCCCGCATATCCTTAAGCGCCATAACAGCACAGGTCAGCACATTCGTAATCTCATTAATCTCATTAACATCGGCTATTTTATGATTGGCGGCTATCTTCTCTGCTTTTTTACGACGGGCGGCTATTTCCTCTGCTATGTCCAAGTTTTTTGAGCCTGCCATATAAAGTCACCTCCTTTACTACCGCATTTTTTCAAGGCGTACGATTTAGATTATAAATCCCCAGATGTCTTTTGTCCACTGTTTATCAAGCCACCAGCATACAAGGCGAAAGAAAAGATTGGTTACGGTTTACCCAGCAATGGGAGAACCGTAGATACTATTACTAGCAATACTTGAGACACGGATGCTGAACGTCAACTATGATTTCCCGCCATTTACCTTCCAGCCTGCAATGGTTTCTAAGATACCTCACTCAAGATTCGGGCCCAAATCTGCCTTTGGGTGATTAATCACCCAGAGCTAATCTAAGAATTTAATTTTTTTCTCCTCTTGTTTCATTCTTTTTTGCTTCCCTAACTCCACGCTGGGCGACTTTTCGCCAAGGCTTAGTGAAAGGAGGTGTGAGATCCATGGTCAAGAAAAAGGCGATTGAGGAGTTTCAGGAAATCTGCCTGGAACGGCACGAAATTAGGCTGCCTTTTGACGAAGCTGCAGAACAGGCGAATCAACTTATCCGCTTCTGCAAGTTCGCAATTGGTTGCCAGGTAACGAACAAAACCGAGGGGAGAGGGAAAGATGAAGCAAAAAGCATTAAGGAATAACGGAAGCGACCCGGATAGGAAGGAACTGTTAATTTTAGACAGATGGGATACAGCCAAAAAAGCTATTGAGGAGTGCAGAAGCATCGAGGAGGTAAAGAGATTAAGGGATCAGGCCGAGTTATACCATGTCTACTCCAGACAGGTAAAAGAAAGCTTAGAGTTACAGAACAAAATCGCAGAAATCCGCCTGAGGGCCGAAAGAGGCATTGGCAAATTCAGCAAGAAATTCCCGAAACGCCAGGGTGGAGATACCCGCTTCGGTTCTCCCAGGGATGGGAAAACCGTAAGTAAAGGAGAAATGCTCAAGAAATTAAACATCGATAGCAAACATATTCACCGGTATGAGGCGATGGCTTCCTTGCCGGATTGAAGTACTCGGGTTTGTCCAGACCATTTTTTTGATAAGTTAAGGATAAATCCAGTAGTAGTCGTTTCTTTCTTTTTTTGCTTCTTTTTTTCTTTCTTTGTGGATATGTTGATAACTGTGGATAACTCCATCAGGCTATCCCCAAATACACGCTGGCATTAAGGTCATGATATGTGCCGTGAGCTGTCATCTTATCCAGTCCGGCCTCGGCCAATGCATCTGAATATACTTTCCACGGCGTATCATAATCAAACGTCTGGTGGTAGCGCTCCATATTGTAAAATCTGAAATAACACCTCAGACCTTCCCTGGCTTCAGGAATCGTGCGATATCCGCTAAGATATACATTTTCATATTTGACCGTGCGCCACAGCCTTTCAACAAAAATATTATCATGGCAGCGCCCCCGGCCGTCCATACTGATGCGGATATCATGAGAGGTTAAAACATTGTTAAATTCCTTGCAGGTAAACTGCGGCCCCTGGTCGCTATTGAATATATCCGGGACTCCATATATTCCGATAGCTTCCTGCAGCGCTTCCACGCAAAAATCCGCATCAAGCGTATTTGATAATCGCCAGCTCAATACATACCGGCTATACCAGTCTACTATCGCCACCAGGTAGGCAAATCCCTTCTCCAGCCTGATATAAGTGATATCGGCGCACCAGACCTGGTTTGCCCTCTCCACCTTGACGCCCCGCAGCAAATACGGATATATCTTATGATCAGGATGGGGCCTGGACAAGTTGCGCTTAGGATATATAGCCATAAGCCCCATTGTGCGAAGAAGCGTCCTTGTGCGGTCATGGCCCACGTGATAGCCCATGTCGCGTAAATACTTTTTCATTTTGCCGACTCCGTAAAACGGGTGAATCGTATACTCCCTGTCCAGGAGATCCATCAGAATCTGAGTCTCTTCGGAAAAGGGCACCGGTTTATAGTAGAAACGCGACCGGTTGATGCCGAGAAGCATGCACTGGCTGCGGATGCTGTACTTTTTGTCGGTTTTGTTAATCAGTTTCATTCGTTCGTCTATTCCAAAATCTTTAATTTTTTTTTGAGCCACTTGTTCTCCATGGTGATTTCCCCGATGGTCTCATGCAGTTTATCAGTTAAGTCTTCATTGTGTTTGGAGACTGTATTGCCGGGCTTTGCGAAAAGATCGGCTGAACGCTGAATTAGCTCTTTTTTCCATTTGGAGATCAAATTCACATTGATCCCGTATTCAGAGCTAAGTTGCGCCAATGTCTTCTCGCCCTTGATCGCCTCGAGAGCGACCCTTGCCTTAAGAGCCGGTTCATGCCTTTTCTTTACCATGCCTTTCCTCCCATTTTTTAAGCCTTGATTATACAGTATTTTTATCCTTAACCTGGCTTAAAAAGTGGTCCAGTTTTTCCCGAGTATTATATTTGAGCTGAGGGCGCTTAAGGATTTAAAGCTTTTAGAAGGCTGCATAAGGCGGATCCCGTACAAGCTTGCCGATGAGCGGCTCAAGACAGAGAAGTTTATAGATGCGTCAAAGCC
>PWSL01000304.1 GCA_003563255.1 Desulfonatronospira sp.
ACTGCCTAAGATCAATTCGTCGCTGCTTGTTTTTTCCTCGCTTAGCCAGTGTGCACCGTTCATTGGTCGAAGCGATGTAAGTGAAGAAATTACTTGTATCATAGAGCAGGGTATCCATGGAGAGCAGGCCATGTTCATAGAGGGTGTCAACGATCTCTTCTTCAATTGCAGGAATGGATTCTGCCGGAAGGGCATCCATCTGATCCCAGAAGTGCTGGCTATCGATCTTGGCCAAGGACATTCGTAAAAGATACGAGAGGCTGGTATGCTTGGCCCATCCCTCATACCAGTTTCTTTTAATGTTGGCTGACAGATTCTGCCCATGGACGCAAGGACAAGAGAACCTCCAACAGTAAATCCATCTCTGACCTGTTTATTTGGCACATGGCGGTTGATAATTTGAACCAGGCCAAGAGATTCTATCAAATAGAGGAGATAGGCTACCAGTCCATGCGAGTAACTTTTGACTTTGTGCGGCCCTGCTCCTTCTTGAAGCCGCTTCAGGAGGTTTTCAGCAGTGCCGAGATGCTCCAGGACAACAGGGCGAGGTTTTCCGTTAATCCGTCTGGATTCGACTATGGCCCAGTAGTCCCTGCCTCTTGAAGGTTTCTTTTGAATGGTTGCCATTTCAGTGTATACATACACATTAAAAGGCCCATATGTCAACCCCAAATTAGCCATAATTTACTGGAAATTAATAATTTATTGTCTGATAGATAGCAGTATACTCAATTTATATTTCAGTGTATACATTTTTAGTTAAATCAAAGCATTGAAAATATTGAAGATTTACTCGAAATTTGCGCTATGCGTAATAAACTCACGCTAGGTATAAATCCCTTTTGGGTGCTTTCAAAAGAATATTCTCCATCCAAAGTCCATTTCAGAAATCTCACTTCCGCAGGTCGGACCTCAGCCAGAAAGGTCGAACAGGCGTTTTATCTAATCGCAGAATATCTACCTGTACCTAGAAAGATTGATATAGATCCACCTGATCGGTCTTTCACTGAACAAAACATAATGTCTGCCCAGATCAGCAAAATTTCAGAGAGCATTCGGGAAATTGGGAACACTCCGGAAGAAATTTTTCGCAGGATCAGCCTTCCTGTGATCTCACTCAAGGTTGATGATTTTGATGCCTTCTTGCTCCGCACTGGGAACAAGTATGCTGTCTGTGTTAACAGTAAAAGACCGCCTGTCAGAATAATATTTTCACTGCTGCACGAACTAGCCCACTATCTTTTTCACAGGGATGTTGAGGTTTCTCCCTATGATTACAAAGGCTTCAGACGATTCAGCAAGCATCTGAAAGAAGATGAAAGGGTCGAATTTGAGTCTGACAAATTTGCCCAGCATTTCCTTGTTCCATATTGGCAGGCTGACAAATGGGCTGTCAAGTATCCGAATGTAAGTCCGGAGGATCTTCAGACTGTTATGGATAAGAGCCGGACCAGCCGGGATGTCCTGGCTTTTGCCATTCATGATCAGCTCATGTTTAGAAACATGGACGTCAAGCCAACAGAGGTGAAAGCCCACATTGAACAGCTTGGCATTAATCAAGGTCCAGCAGGTAATGTTCATGAGTTTTTGGATGAACAAAAAGTGTTGATTCGGAATGTTATTCACAGCCATCGTGATGATTTTTCCGATAGTGTTTACGAAAATATCATACATTCACTAGGCCTGGAAAATGGATGATAGGATAATAATACTCGATGTGAACGTCATGTCTCCCATTAGACGTGTATCCTTCGGCAAGGGTTGCGGCCTTCTGAGCTGGATCGCAGAATATTACAATATGTGCATGATCAGCCAGGAGCAGTATCAAAAAAGTCCATGCAAACATTACGAATGCTTCTGCAGGCCGATTGAAGATGGGTGTGATTTTTCAAGTGAAGATGTGTTCGCTTTTTTTTATGATAATGCCGGCAGTATGATGAAGATTCTTAGCGACTTTACAGACGGTAAAATTGTTTATTTCGCTTCTTTGGAAAGTGCCCTGGTTGTGTCGAGCGACAGAGGCGTGCTTCAGGCATGCCGAATATGCAACATTGACCGCCTGTGCTTCAAGGCTTTTATGGTCAATTTCCATGATAAATGTTCGATACTTGAATTGCATGGAGGTGAATTTGATTTTGGGCTTCTTTTTGATCGAGATAGCGAGAACCCTTTTCATTCCTTTTTCAAAAACACTAGGTGCAAGCAGTGCTGTGATAGGGAGTGCGAAGCGATTTCGAAGGGTCAAAAATTGGAGACCGAGCTGATTATTCCTGATTAGTTTCCATCCGGAAACCCCGGTTACGCAACAGCTATGATCTGCTAAAAGTTTTATGCTGGAGGTAATTATCCCCTTAGTCCGGGCTTGATAACTGTGCTTTGAAAAAATATGCCTAAAAGCTGGTTTTTGGACGCACTAACCCCTGGGAGTCTGCTTTGTCGCCTTTGGCATCCCTAAGCAGTGGCCATTATCTGGACATTAGAAGGCAACCACACTGGACCAGACGTATTACTTGAAGCCCTCCCAGCCTCGCCAAGTGCAGCGGTCCAGTCCAACTGATGCGCCAATGGTATCTGTATTGGACAACTGATAATGTAATTGCGAAACAGATTGCTTCGCAAATCCCCTGGGCTCATAATCTGCTGATTGTCAGCAAGAGCAGGCATCACTGATTGTGATAATCGAAAATTGACCACCCCCAGCAAGATCTTCATCTTGAGCGAAAAATTAGCGCAAGATGGAGGAAGGAGGAATGCTGAAGGTGGAACAGTATGAATTTATCCGCACCGGTTACAGGGTTTATGGGCTGAGCATTTCGGAAAAGGCTTGCAGCCCGCAAGCCAGGAAGCCAAAGAACAGATCCGCAAGACCATCCAGTATCTGGAAAAGAACAAAAACGTATTCACTACCGTGGAGACCGGATAGGCGGCTATCCCATCGGGAGTGGGGGCATAGAATCGGCAAACAAGTTTATCTGCCATGTTCGTCTCAAAAGAAGCGGAGCCTGGTGGCTCAAGGAAA